>NZ_LZJD01000177.1:0-94225 GCF_001666875.1 Mycobacterium sp. E802 | reverse complement strand
CATCGTTGCCGATGAAACCCGGACGCGCGGGAACGATGACACACGACTACAAACGCAACGGCACCATCGATCTGTTCGCGGCGATGAATGTTGCTACCGGTGAGGTATTGACCGACCTGCGCAAGGGGCATACCGGCGCTGACGTGTTGCGGTTCTTCAAACAGATCGATGCCAGCGTTCCGCGTGGTCTCGGTGTACATGTCGTGCTGGACAACTTGTCGGCGCACTCCACCCCTGAGATCGCGAAGTGGTTGGCGCACAAGGATCGTCGTCGGTGGCACCTGCATTACACCCCGACCTCGAGTTCGTGGGTAAACCTGGTGGAACGCTGGTTCAAAGAACTCACCGACAAACGACTGCGTCGTGGTGTTTTCACCAGCGTCGCTGAACTCACCGAAGCCATCACCGCATGGGCCGCGCACTGGAACGCTGACCCCAAGCCCTTCATCTGGAAAGCCACCGCCGAGGACATCATCGCCAAAGTCCAACGCGGCAGAGCCACTCTTAACCAGATCAAATCGCAGACGGACCACTAGTAGCGACAATCGAGCGACAATCGCCACATCGGTATCGTGACGTCTCACCAATCCCATTGTCGCTCGGCGATTTTGACCCTCGCGCACCATTGGCCTCATGAACATCAGCTGTCCAGTGCCCGCATGCGAGCGACTCTGTCGCTGATAGTTGAGCAACCCAAAATCCGTGGCGGATGGGACTTTTGGTGCTTCAGTGACGTGAGTAGTGAATAGCTGTGTGACGAACGGTGCCCATGATGCTCACGCGCCGATTGTCGCTGAGTTGTCGCGCATAGGCGGGCACCTCGCCACCCACTTGCGTTACGCGACGCAAAAAGGCCAACCCGGCCGGTTACCCAGGGAATTCGATCGCGCACGCGAGGCCGGGCGCCTGGGCCAGTCGGACATCGAGGGTCACCAAAGGTGCATCGATGGCTTCGGCCAATGCGACGTAACCGGCATCGTGGCTGGACAGGTTGTCTCGCGGTTCCCAGATGCGCTGCGCCAGAGCCTGGTACGGCCAATAATTCACAGGCAGGCTGAGTGGGTCGGCATAAGCTACGGGCGGCTAAGGGTCCAACGATGCCCGCGAACCAACCCGCCGGGCACTGGCGGCCATCCCTACAGCGCCCGCCACCAGGGCGGACAACCACACCAGGTGCGCGACGATCATCAACGCGCGGTGCGGGGACGACGGAGACGAACCGCCCACCCGGTGCACGCTCACCTCGCCGCCGGATTCACGCACCACCCAGCCCACCCCGGCCTCGGCCAACTGCTGGTCGGTGGCGCCGGACAGCACCAGGTCCTGCACGGCCCGCGCTCGTGCCCCCTCCCCGGGCACGGTCTGGCCGCCGATGGACAGATCACCAGTCTGGAACACCTCGGCACGAACCCAGCGGGGCAGTGGGTCGAGCACCGGAGCGCTTCCGGCCCAAGGGAATTCGCGCATGCTGTCCGGAGGCAACGCGACCACGGGCCGGGGATCGGCGTTGATCTGGGCTGCCGCGGCGGCCCAACTCGCGGGATAGTGCACGGCGCGCATCTGATTGCCCACGCCCCACGCCAGATCCGGCAACACCGCGATCAACACCGCGCAGCACACCGCGGCCGCGGCGGCAGCCGGTACCCGCAATCGACTCAACGTCACCGGGGCGGCAGCAGCAGGCAGCACGTAACCCGGCATGGCCAGGGCCACCCACTTCTGCCCGTCCCGCACCACACCGAGACCGGGAACGGCCCGCACCACCGCCTCGACGAACGCCAGTCCGGGCCCGGTGGCCATCGCGGCCGGGATCAGCACTGCGGCGGCCGCCAAGATCAGCAGTGGCACAGCCGACCGGTTACGAATCACCACAGGCAGACCGAGCGCCACGATACCGAGCAAGGCAACCGTCGCCACGATCGCGAAAACCGTTGTGCGCGATCCGGGTACCGCTTCACCGTTCCAGATCCCGCCCAGGCCGGCCAGGCTGCCCACGGTGGCCAGACCGGGTTCGGCCCGGGCGGCGAACGCCTGCACCCCGGCCGCCGAGTCCGGCGACGACACGGCTCCGCCCACCACCGCTGCCACCAACCACGGCGTCGCGGCCAGTACCGCCGCACCCAATCCGAGACCAGCTGCCCGCAGCCGTGGCCAACCGGCCCCCGGCGCCGCGACACACACCAGCGCGACCGTGGCGGCCAACATCAGACCCGTCGGCGTCAACCCGGCCAACGCGATCCAGAACACCACGCCCCAGACGGGCCCCCAGCCCGCACCGGCGCGGAGCTTGACCACCGATACCGCCACCCACGGCATCGCGCCGTAGCCGACCAACAGACTCCAGTGGCCCTGCAGCAATCGTTCGGCCACATACGGATTCCAGATCGCCAGCGTCGCAGCGATGAACTGGCCTGCCGAACCGGCGTCCAGCACGGTGGAGGCCAGTCGCGCCGCACCCCAGCCGGCCAGCCACAGGCCGGCCACCAGAAGGACCTTCACGACCACGCCACCGTCCAGCACGGTCGAGGTGACCGCGACGAGGAAGTCCTGGGGTAGGGCCCGGGGTGCGGCCTCGGTCAGTCCCAGCGCCGCATCGGTCAGATATGACCGCGGGGTGGAGACGGCGTCGCGCAAAAGCAGGTAACCGGGTCCCAGCAGGGGCCCGGTTACCAGTAACGACAGTGCCAGCGAGTAGGCCGGCAGCAGTGCGGAGCGCAGACGCAGATCTATCGGTCCGGCGGTAGATCTGATGGGCGTTGCGCAGGCAGCTTCTCGGTCTTGGCCTCGGCGCCGGGGACCTGGAAGCCCTGGGTGTCGAAGAAGCCGTGATCGGCGGTGTCGAGCCCCGGATCGATCAGCGTGGACTCGGCGCGCACCGCGAACGAACCCACCACGGCACCGCCGACAAGGGCCAGCAGGCCCAGCGCGGTGAATGTGATCGGCAGGATCCGGGTCCACAACGCCACCCGGTCGCGCTCGTCTTGAGCGGCGGCAACCTGGGATTCCACGGTCTCCTCGTTGTACGTCACCTTGTAGTCGACGTAGGTCACCTCTGGCTTGAGCGCATCGCGTGCGTAGTACTGGTATCCGTGGTCCTCGGCCTTGACGATGGTGCCGGACACCGGATCGACCCAGAAGGTGCGCTGTGCGGCGTAGAAGCGGTCCATCGTGATCCGCTCGTCCGGCTCGCCAGGGACACCCCACATGGCAGCGCTCGCGGTGACCGAACTGTCCGCGTCGTCCTCGTAGAGCGAGGAGTACTTGACCGGCTCGGCCAGCTTGCCGTCGGCGTCGTAGCCGACGTTCTGGATGAACCGGTAGGTGGTCAAGCCGTTGATGTCTTCTTCACCGTCGTAGTTCGCATCGAACGGCTTCTGCGCGATCGGATCGAAGAACGGGTAGGTCTTCTTCTCCGTGTCGAACGGGAATCGGTAGCTCAGGCCCTCGTGCGGCAACGCGATGTTCGTCGGCGGCTTCTCGTCCTCGATCGCCCGCGGCTTCTGCAGCGCGCCGCCCGGGTTGTTGTCGCTGGACACCGCCAGTGCGGTGCTGCGGTTCATCGTGACGGTGTCGACCATCGCCAACAGCAGGCCGGAGTCCTTCTGGCGATCGGTGCGCCGCAGCGAACTGCCCACCTGCAGCGTCACCACTTCGGCGTTCGACGGCGACTCCACGCTGACCTGCTGTTGCAGGGCGACCGGCACGTTGCGGTCCACGGAGAACTTCTCGGCGGTCAATGATTCCGGATCGAACGCGGTCGCGGTTCCGTCGCTGACCAGGCTGGTATCCAGGTTGAGCGGGATCTTCGCGATCTTGCCCTTGGTATAGGTGGTGAGCAACAGTGCGGCGATGAGCAGGGCTGCACCGAGCCCCATCAGTCCGCATGCCGCGATACGCAGCGCCACTGCGCGGTTCAAACCGGGCCTCCTTCAGTGTGGGCCAACTCGTCGTGAGGCAAACCCGTTCGACCCTAACAGCACTATTTAAGGCCATTACTTACTCCGGCGGCACCCCACCGGTGCATTGACCCGCAGTTTGGCGGGGTTGTCGGGGCGCGGCACACTGGTCGCCGTGGCCACCGGAGGATCGGACCGGGACACCGGTACGGAACCGGTCGGCGGGACACGCAGCTTCCTGCCGGCTGTCGAAGGCATGCGCGCCTGCGCGGCCATGGGCGTGGTGCTCACCCACGTCGCCTTCCAGACCGGGCACACCACCGGGGTGAGCGGCCGGTTCTTCGGCCGGTTCGACCTCGCCGTGGCGGTGTTCTTCGCGCTGTCGGGCTTTCTGCTGTGGCGTGGCCACGCCGCCGCTGCCCGGGGATTGCGGCCGCGTCCCCGCACCGGTCACTACCTGCGCTCCCGCGTCGTGCGCATCATGCCCGGCTACGTGGTGGCCGTCGTGGTGATCATCCTGCTGCTTCCCGAGGCCAAGGCCGATCTGACGGTGTGGCTGGCCAACCTCACGTTGACGCAGATCTACGTGCCGCTGACGCTGACGGCGGGACTGACCCAGATGTGGAGCCTGTCGGTCGAGGTCAGCTTCTATCTGGCCCTGCCGGTGCTGGCCCTGCTGGCGCGACGGCTCCCGGTGCGGGCGCGCATCGGCGTGATCATCGCGGTGGCGGCGCTGAGCCTGCTGTGGGTGCGCATCCCGTTCGACGGGACGACGGGCCTCAACCCGTGGAACTGGCCGCCGGCGTTCTTCTCGTGGTTCGCCGCCGGCATGGTCTTGGCCGAGCTGACGGTGAGCCCGTTCGGTTGGGTGCACCGCCTGGCTCGACGGCGGGTGCTCATGGCCGTCATCGCCGCGGTGGCGTTCGCGATCGCGGCGTCCCCGCTGGCGGGGTTGGAGGGCCTGCGACCCGGTTCGGTCGAACAGGTGACGCTCAAGACCGCGATGGGCGCGATCGTCGCAGGTGCGCTGCTGGCGCCGCTGGTGCTCGATCATCCCGACACCCGGCACCGGATTCTGGGCAATCGGGTGATGGTCACGCTGGGCCGTTGGTCTTACGGACTGTTCGTCTGGCACCTGGCGGCTCTGGCGATGGTGTTCCCGATGATCGGCGAGTTCTTGTTCAACGGGCAGATGCTGATCGTGCTGGTGTTGACGCTCGTGTTCGGCTTCGCGTTGGCCGCGGTGAGCTACGCGCTGGTGGAGTCGCCGTGTCGAGAGGCATTGCGGCGCTGGGAGTATCGCCACGAGCGCCCCGTCCCACCGCTGGACAGCTCGATCACCGGCGAGCCCGAACCCGCACCGGCGGCGCGCTGAGCAGGTCAGTACCCACCCTGGCGCGCGAAGATCCGGCGCGGGTTGTCCACCAACATCGTGTCGATCTGTTCCTCGCTGACCCCACGGTCACGCAGTGCGGGCAGCACGTCGTCGTGGATGTGCAGGTAATGGCTGTTGGGCAGGGCCGCTTTGGTCTTCTCGTCGGGCAGCGCATCGAAGTAGCACCAGGTGTCGTGGGAGAGCACCATCTTGTCGGCATGACCGCGCCGGCACATCGCCGCGACGGTGGCGACCCGCTCCTCGAACGGTAGGAAGACATCCACCCCGAACCGGTCCATGCCGATGTAGGAGCCGTTGGCGATCAGCTCCTCGAGGTAGCCGATGTCGGTGGTGTCGCCGCAATGGCCGATCACCACCCGGGACAGGTCGACGCCCTCCTCGGCGAAGATGCGCTGTTGCTCCAGGCCGCGGCGGGTGGCGGCGTGGGTATGGGTGGAGATCGGCGCGCCGGTATGCCGGTGGGCCTGGGCGACGGCCCGCAAGACCCGTTCCACACCGGGGGTGACACCGGGTTCGTCGGTGGCGCACTTGAGGATTGCCGCCTTGATACCGGTATCGGCAATGCCCCCTTCGATGTCGCGGACGAACATCTCGGTCATCGGGTCGACCCCGCCCGCCGCGGGCGCGTTGAAGTGGAAGGTCAGGGGCAGATCGTTGTAGGTGTAGAAGCCGGTGGCGACGACGATGTTGAGGTCGGTGGCCTCGGCGATCCGGGCGATGCGCGGAATGTAGCGGCCCAGTCCGATCACCGTGAGGTCGACGATGGTGTCGATGCCACGGGATTTGAGTTCGGTGAGCCGCGCGATGGCATCGCCTTCCCGGCTGGCGTCGTCACCCCAGGACTCCGGATAGTTCTGGGTCATCTCGGCCGACATGATGAAGACGTGCTCGTGCATGAGCGTGGTCCCGAGGTCGGCAACGTCGATGGCACCACGCGCGGTGTTCACAGTCGGCACAGTCGGAGATGCTAGGCCGAATTCGCCACTGCGTACCGAGATTTGGTTTCCGTCCGGCTCAGGTGGCCGCTTCGACCGCCGCCTGCACCTCCGGGGTGGCCGGGTCAAGAACGTCGTCGAAGTCGTGGTGCTTCTGCACGTACTTGACGACGAACGGGCACACCGCGACGACGCGCTTGCCGGCATTGCGGGTGTCGGTCAGTGCGCCGGACACCAGCTCACCGCCGAGGCCCTGGCCGCCGAACTTGTCGTCGACCTCGGTGTGGTGGAAGATGCGTTGATCGCCGGAGTCGACATAGGCGGCAAGGCCGGCATGCTCACCATCGACGGTGATCTCGTAGTGGTGTGCTTCGGGAATGTTGCGGACTTCAGCCATGTCCCCACTATGCCGCAGCCGCACTGGCACGATCTGTCAGATGGCCGTCACCACAACGTCGACCTGGGCGCCGTTGGCCTCGCCGATCTACCGCGCGCTGTGGATCGCGCAGTTCGTCTCCAACCTGGGTACCTGGATGCAGACGGTGGGTGCGCAGTGGATGCTCGTCGACGATCCGCGGGCCCCGGTGCTGGTGCCGTTGGTGCAGACCGCCACCACCCTGCCGGTGATGTTGCTGGCGCTGCCCTCTGGTGTGCTCGCCGACCTGGTCGACCGGCGCCGGCTGCTACTGGCTACTCAGGGAGCGATGGCGGCCGGTGTCGCCGCCCTTGCCACCTTGACCGGCGCGGGTCTGGCGACCCCGACGGTGCTGCTGACCCTGCTGTTCCTGATCGGCTGCGGGCAGGCGTTGACCGCCCCGGCCTGGCAGGCGATCCAACCGGATCTGGTTCCGCGAGAACAGATCCCCGCGGTCGCGGCGCTCGGCAGCATGAGTATGAACGGTGCCCGGGCGATCGGTCCGGCGATCGCCGGTGCACTGGTGTCGCTGTCCGGGCCGACACTGGTGTTTGCGCTCAACGCCATTTCGTTTTTCGGCATCGTCGTGGTTCTGCTGCTCTGGCGCCGCCCGGCCGTTGAACAGCTGTTGCCCGCCGAGCGACCGCTGGCCGCGCTGAGCGCCGGGGGACGGTTCATCCGCCGCTCGCCGATCATCCGCCGGATCCTGCTGCGGGCGGTGTTGTTCATCGCGCCGGGAAGCGCGCTGTGGGGTCTGCTCGCGGTCATCGCCGAGCGTCAACTCGGCCTGACATCGTCCGGGTACGGGCTGCTGCTGGGCGCGTTGGGTGTCGGCGCGGTGCTCGGTGCACTGGTCCTGGGGCGGCTGCAGTCGAGGTTCGGCCTCAACACCTTGCTGATCGTGGCCGCACTCGGATTTGGCGGTGCCACAGCGGTTCTCGCGCTCGTGCACAACTTCGCCGTGGTACTGGCGGCGCTCGTCGTCGGCGGTACGTGCTGGCTATTGGCACTGTCCACGCTCAACGCCTCGATGCAGCTGAGCCTGCCCGCCTGGGTACGGGCCCGCGGCCTGTCGGTGTACCAGTTGACCTTCATGGGCGGGCAGGCCATCGGCTCGCTGGTGTGGGGCCTGGTCGCCGGCGCCACCAGCACCGTGACGGCGCTGTTGATCAGTGCCGCCCTGCTGGTCTTATGCGCGCTGTCAGCCTGGTGGTGGCCGTTGCACGCACGCACCGGCGATCTCGATCTCACGCCTTCGGCGCACTGGCCCGAACCGGCCCTGGTGTTCGAGCCGGCACCCCCGGACGGTCCGGTCCTGGTGCTCACCTCCTACCGGGTGGCACCCCAGCACGAGAGCGAGTTCTTCGCGGCGATGGGCGTGCTCGGCCGGTCGCGGCAACGCACCGGCGCCACGCAATGGCAGCTGTTCCGCAATGTCGAGGCTGAAGCCGTCTTCGTCGAGGCGTTCGTGGTGCGGTCGTGGGACGAGCATCTGCGTCAACACCGCACCCGGCTGACCGGGAACGATCTGCTCATCGAGCAGTCGGTGGAACAGTGGGTCGAGGGCCCGCCGGTGTCGCATCATCTGATCGCGGTGAAGACCCGCTGAACACCCCTGAATACCCCTGAAGACCTATTGACGGGCCGCCGAGCGTCCCCTTGACTGTGATCTATGCCACATTAAGATGGCGGGCGCATCCGAGGAGGTCTGCCCATGACTAGAACACGGTTCGGCTCGCTCGCGGCCGGTGGTCTCAACTGGGACAGCTTGCCGCTGAAGCTCTTTGCCGGGGGAAACGCCAAGTTCTGGAACCCGGCCGATATCGACTTCTCCCGCGACCGGGAGGACTGGGAGGCGCTGACCGAGCGGGAACGCGAGTACGCCACCCGACTGTGCGCGCAGTTCATCGCCGGTGAGGAAGCCGTCACCAACGACATCCAGCCGTTCATGAGCGCCATGCGGGCCGAGGGCCGTCTCGGCGACGAAATGTATCTGACCCAGTTCGCTTTCGAGGAGGCCAAGCACACCCAGGTGTTCCGGATGTGGCTGGACGCCGTCGGGGTGACCCAGGACCTGCACGGCTACTTCGACGAGTTGCCCGCCTACCGGCAGATCTTCTGTGACGAGTTGCCGGAGTCGCTCGAGAAGCTGACGGTCGACCCCTCGCCGGCCGCCCAGGTGCGGGCTTCGGTGGTCTACAACCACGTCGTGGAGGGGATGCTGGCGCTGACCGGCTACTTCGCCTGGCACCGGATCTGCGTGGGGCGCGGCATCCTTCCCGGGATGCAGGAGTTGGTGCGCCGGATCGGTGACGACGAGCGCCGCCACATGGCCTGGGGCACCTTCACCTGCCGCAGGCACGTCGCCGCCGACGACGCCAACTGGGAAGTCTTCGAATCCCGGATGACCGAGCTGATCCCGCTGGCCCTACGTCTCACCGAAGAGGGCTTCGCGCTGTACGCCCCGGACGTTCCGTTCGGTCTGGTCGAGGACGAGTTCATGCAGTACTCCAGCGACAAGGGCATGCGCCGGTTCGGCACCATCAGCAGTGCGCGTGGTCGGCCCGTTTCCGAGATCGACCTTGACTATTCGCCGCTGCAGTTGGAGGACACCTTCGCCGACGAGGACAAGCGGGCCCTGGCGACCGCCTGATCCGTCACCGTCGACGCCGCGACGACGAGCACCGACACCAGCGCAAGAAGCTGCAGCCAGCCGGAGTGCCCGACGTAGCCGTCGACCGAGCGCCACGGGTACTGGCTCAGCGCGGCGCCGGCGAGGATGAGCCCGCCCGCGGCCGCCGACACCGTGATCTTCTCGCGCAGGTCTTCGCGATCACGCAGCAGATGCCGCAGGCCGAGAACGGCGGCGGCCACCCCCAACCCCGCCAGACCGGAGATCGCCGTTCCGACCGCGAGTACCGCTGCGCCGGCGAGCACTGGGGGAACCGGCCACGGCCGGGCCGGGTCGAGTTCGGGATCGCGGCGCCGGGCCGGCCACAACGCCAGCAGTGCCAGCACGGGCAGCAACGCGAGCCCGGCGATCAAGCCGATGCGGTAGGGCGTGTTCGACGGGAAGGTCAGCGTCACGGGTCCGGCGTCCCCGGCCGGGATCACCCAACCCTGCTGCCAGCCGTTGACCTTCACCGGCGTGAGCTCGGTGCCATCGGCGCCTCGCGCCGTCCAACCGGGGTTCACGCTCTCGGGGACCACCAGGACGCGGGCGGTGGCCGACGCCGGCACCTGCACCTCGCGCCGATCCGGTGACCACACCGGAGTGTCCACGGGAGTGGTTGTGGCGGTGGACAATTCGACAGCGGCCGGCGTGTTGAGCACGATCCCGTCGACGACGAAGGCGGCGCCCGGGCTGACCAACAGCTCCTGTTGCCCGGCGGGCAGCGTCACCGGGTCGGTCCGGCAGGGATGGGCCGGGATCGGGTCGCCGTCGAGCAGGGCGCCCACCGTGGTGCGCACCGAGGTCTGGATGAACTGTCCGGCCACACCGATGATCGGGCCCTGTCCGCACGGAAGTGACACTGCCCGTTGGCGATTGGCGGCCGCGTCGGCGGCGGCGATCGGCTTGCCGGCGACGTCGATGGCGGTCAGTTCGGCCAGCCCGGGCGGCTTGAGCTGATCGAATCCCAGTGAGGTCCGGTCGATGATGTCGTTCCACCCCAGCAGGGACACCGTGATCGTGTCCGTCGTCCGCGGCTTGAGCGTCACGGTGGCGGCTTCGCCCTCGGCGGGCAGCTTGTGCATCTGCGGACCGTCACCGAGGTCGATCGCCACCAGGGTCGGATGTGCGGGCGGCTGCGTGGTGCCGGGGTCGATCCGCAGCGCACCCACCTCGGCCGGTGCGGGCAGCTTCAGGGTCAGCGTCGGGGGTGCCTTGAACTGGACCACGCGTTGTGGCGCGGTCCACGACGTCCTCGGATCGCCATCGGTGGCGGCATACGACGAGCCGAGCACATCGATCGGGTCGGCGTCGCCGAAGGCGCGGGTCTTGCCGGGCTGGGCGATCAGATCGGCCAGTTTCGGCCCCTGGCGGGACCGGACCCATACGGTCGGCTGCACCTCCGTGGCACTCGGCACCGACAGGGTGCGGCTCAGGTTGACCGGTTCCTCGGACGCCAGCGCCAACGACGCCGCGCAGCGCACGCCGGCCGGACTGTCGGCGCATCCGGGGCGGCCCAGCAGTTCGGTGCCCAGATCCCATTGCGCCACAACCGCATCCGCCGGTGGTGGCGGAACCTCGACGGTGTGCCGCAACGTGATGGGGTGAGCGAAGCCCGACGCGTCGTACTGGGTGACCGCCAGGTCGGTGATACCGAACTGCACGCCTGCCGACCCGTCGTCGGTGGCGACCGCGGTGACCCGTACCCACGGTGTCTCACCGACGGGCAGCGGCACCGTCAGCGGTTGTCCGGCGGTGTCGAACCGCAGGCTGCTGGTACCCGTTGCGGTGGCCACCTCGATCCGGCGCACCTGGGCGCCGACCGCGGTGGCACTGGGAGTGATGGTCAACGTGGCGTTGGTGACCGGATGGTCGAAATCGACCTGCAGCCACTGACCCACGGCGGCCTGCAGCGCATTGGACACCCACGCGGTCGAGCTGTCGCTGTCGACGGCCGCGGCGGGGCCGGTGGCCGGTGCGACGTTGGGGAGCGCGGTGGAATCGGCCGCCGAACTCGACACCGAGACCCGTCCGCCGTTCCACTTGCCGTACACCACGGCGGCACCGTCGGCCGGGTAGTCCGGCACCCGGTTGTGGGTGTGGCGGGCATCGTCGGGCGTGTGGATCGCCGAGGCATGGTCGTCGACGCGGCCGTAGTCGATCTCGCGGGCGGTCGGGGTGTCGGTGACGATGACGCCGCCGGTCTTGTCCAGCTGCACCGGTAGGCCAGCGCGTTCGGCGTCTCCGGCCAACAGCATCGGCCCCAGTGGGGGCCGGCCGGTCAGGCGACGTCGCTCGTCCAAGCGGAGCAGGGCCTCGGGAGCACCGGCCACCCGGGTCATGGCGTCGGCATCGACCAGATAGGGCGCGCTCGGGTTGGTCTGACCGGTGTCGACGCGGTAGATCTCGACGGCAGGGTAGCGCGGACGCAGACCGCTGTCGGCGACGAAACCCTCCAGGGTTCCCGGCCCCACTGGCGCACCGAACTCGGCCATTTTGACGATCCCGCGTGATCCTTCCAGTGCCCGGTGCACCAGGACCGGACGTGCCGATCGGGACACGTCCGGATCCAGGTCGTTTCGCACCACCACGTAGGAAATGCCTTGGCGGGCAAGGGTATCGGCCAGTCCGTCGGACGGTCGGCCGGCGGCGAACAACCGCTGCACCGAATCCAGGGCGCGGATCGTCTCCGGCGGTGTCAACGGGATGGAGTCGCGTACACCCCACGGGCTCGAGCCGAGCACCTGCAGGGGTTCGTCGTGGCTGTTGCCCCACGTCTGGGTGGCGAACGGAGCGCCGGGGGCGACCAGGACGCGGCCCCGGTCGGTGTTGTGTTCATCGAGCCAGTCGGCCGCATCGTGCCAGTACTGCGGGATCGCGGTGAAGGTTCCGGCCGGTGCGATCCGGCCGGTCCAGGCGATCGAGGTGCCCGCGGCGAGTGCCGACAGCACCACGATGGCCACCGCGATCCGCTTGTCACGTTCGGGTCGGGAGAACGCTCTGAGCCAGACGAGCCGGGGTGCGCTGCCGGGCAACGGGATTCGGCCCAGCAGATGTGCGATGCCCAGGGCCAGCGGCAGCCGCAGTACCGGGTCGAGCTTGGCCAGGTTACGCAGCGGTGTTCCGGTCCCGTCCAGGAAGTCCTGGACCGCCGTCGCCACCGGCGAGCCGAGTCCCCCGGAATAGCCGAGCGCGAGCAGCACCACACCGGTCAGCAGCATGGTGATCAGCCGACCGCGGGCGGGCATCGAGCGCAGTGCGAGCCCGGCCAGGCCCGCCGCGGCCACCAGCGTGGTAGCCAGCACCGCGACCGTACTCGTCACCATCGAGGCGGCGGCGGTGGCGGTGGGCGCCACGAACGGGGTCCAGCTGTGGGTGCCGCGCAGCATCTCGGTCAGCGACATCCACTGGGTGGTGACGCCCGAGGATTCGATGAAGTCCAAGAACGGCGGGCTGATCCGGCCCAACAGCACCAGGGCCACCACCCACCAGGTGACGGCCAGCGCCCCGCACAACGCCCACCACGCGGTGAACCGCCACCACAACCGGTTCGGCCGGTGACAGGCCCACCAGATGATCGCGGCCAGGCATCCCGTCAAGGTGGCCACCGCGTTGACCGCACCCATCAGCGCAACGGCGCCTGCCGACCGGGCGGCCATCAGCCGCAGGTTCCGGTCGCCCCGCAGCGCCAGGATGACCGGCAACAACACCCACGGCGCCAGCATCATCGGCAGCGTCTCCGAGGAGATCGCGCCCAAGGTGGTCAGCACGCGCGGTGACAGGGTGAAGGCCAGCGCGCCGAGAACCCGGGAACTCCTACTGCCGATGCCCAGGGCCTCGGCGACCCGAATTACACCCCAGAAGCCGAGAGTGAGCAGCAGCGCCCACCACAACCGCTGCGTCACCCAACCGGGAATGCCGAGCAGATCACCGGCCAGGAAGAAGGCGCCGTGTGGGAAGAGGTAGCCGTAGGCCTGGTTCTGCGCCTGCCCGAACGGCAGATCGCTGTTCCACAGGTTGAACGCCCGGGCCAAAAACCGCAGCGGATTCGCGGTCAGGTCGAGCTTGGTGTCGGGTGAGATCTCTCCGGGTGACTGGGCGAAAGTCAGGAGCAGTGTCGCAGCGGCGACCACCCACAGCCAGCGCCGCGGCAGGGGCACATCCGAGCCTCGCCGCGGCAGCGGCACATCCAAGCTAAGACCGGTCGCCGTACTCGACCCGGTTGAGCACCGATGACGCCGGGTCGCCCGCTTGCAGCGGAGGCTTCGTGTCCTGCTGCACCATCAGCGTCACACCGAAAACGGCGGCCGCCCCCAACAGCAGGCCGACGACAATGCTGGCCGCGGAGGGTACGACGAACCGATTCACCCGGCCAACCTAGCACGACAACGCCACCGTTCCGGGTGAGGAGCAGCGGGACCGACACGCAGAGAATCGATAACGGCTTGTTCACCGGCTAAGGTCGGGGCCCATGGCTTCACCGCGTCTCGTCGCAACCTTCGTCGCGTTGTCCGGACTGCTGCTGGCCTGCTCGCCGAGCAACCCGTCGTCGGCACCGTCTTCCCCCGAGCACAAGCCGATGTCCACCAACGCGCCGCTGCCCGCGGCCCCGGTATGTGATCTCGCAGACCTGTCGCCCCGCGACAAACTCGCCCAATTGCTGACCGTCGGGGTCACCGACGGGAACGACGCCCGTGCGGTGGTCGCCGACCAGCACGTCGGCGGCATCATGATCGGCAGCTGGACCGACCTGTCGATGCTGTCCGATGGCACGGTGGCCGACATCGCCGGGGCCGGTCCACTGCCGGTCGCGATCACTGTGGACGAGGAAGGTGGCCGGGTGTCGCGGTTGTCCTCGTTGATCGGTGAGCAGCCGTCGGCCCGGGTGCTGGCCCAGACCCACACCGTCGACGAGGTGTACGGCATCGCGCTGGAGCGTGGCAAGAAGATGCGCGGGCTGGGCATCACGGTCGACTTCGCGCCCGTCGTCGACGTCTCCGACGCCCCGGACGACACCGTCATCGGCGACCGGTCCTTCTCCGCCGACCCGGCCAAGGTCACCGAATATGCCGGTGCCTACGCCCGCGGTCTGCGCGAGGCCGGGGTGCTCCCGGTGCTCAAGCACTTCCCCGGCCACGGTCACGGCTCGGGTGATTCGCATACCGGCTCGGTGACCACGCCGCCGCTGGCCGATCTGCAGAACAACGACCTGATCCCGTACCGCACCCTGACCACCGAGGCGCCGGTCGCGGTGATGGTCGGCCACGTCGAGGTGCCCGGTCTGACCGGCACCGACCCGGCCAGCCTCAGCCCGGCGGCCTATCAGCTGCTGCGCTCGGGTGGCTACGGCGGTCCGGGGTTCAACGGCCTGGTCTACACCGACGACCTGTCGAGCATGGCGGCGATCAACCAGCGTTACGGCGTGGCCGACGCGGTGCTGCGGGCCCTGCAGGCCGGCGCGGACAACGCGCTGTGGATCACCACGGATGAGGTGCCCGCGGTGCTCGATGGCCTGGAGAAAGCACTCGCCGACGGTCAACTGAGCCAGGCCACCGTGGACGCCGCGTTGCAGCGCAATGCCGCGGCCAAGGGTGGCGTCCGCTGCTGAGAGTCCGCGGGCTCCGGCGACGCTTATCCTGTTCGGATGGCAGGTGGAACGAAGCGGCTGCCGAGGGCCGTACGCGAACAGCAGATGCTCGATGCTGCGGTACAGATTTTCTCGGTCAACGGCTACCACGAGACGTCGATGGACGCCATCGCCGCCGAGGCCGAGATCTCCAAGCCGATGCTGTACCTCTACTACGGCTCCAAAGAAGAGTTGTTCGGGGCCTGCCTGAACCGTGAGCTGGCCCGGTTCGTGGACACCGTGCGCGGTCAGATCGACTTCAGCCAGAGCCCGAAGGATCTGCTTCGGACGGCGGTGCTGGCGTTTCTGACCTACATCGACAGCAACCGGGCCTCGTGGATGGTGCTCTACACCCAGGCCACCAGCTCGCAGGCGTTCGCGCACACGGTCCGGGAAGGCCGTGAGCGGATCATCGACCTGGTCGCCCGGCTGTTGAGCACCGGCACCCGCAATCCGTCGCCGGACAGTGATTTCGAGATGATGGCCGTGGCGCTGGTGGGCGCCGGCGAGGCGATCGCCAGCCGGGTGAGCACCGGAGATGCCGACGTCGACGAGTCCGCCGAGCTGATGATCAACCTGTTCTGGCGCGGTCTGAAAGGCACGCCGTCGGACGCGGGCACACAGTCGGTGAGCGCCGGCTGAGCTTTTGGTCGCGGCAGCCCGCACGGAAATTGCTGTCCGGGTGACCCCGGTGCGGGCCATACGCTTGGAGCATGGGTTCTGAGCTCAAGGTTGCTCCCGGACAGTTGCGGGCCGCTGCCGGAACCGAGTCCGCCGTGGGTGCGGCCGTTTCCGGCCTGGATGTCGGTCAGCCGTTGAGCGCAGCGGCCGCGGCGATGCCGGGCCTGCAGAGCGGTGCCGCATGCGGCCAGGTCGCCCCGATCGTCGACGGTGCGGCAAAGACGGTCGGCAGCGAGGTCAGTGCGCACGCCGGCAAGCTGACCTCCGCGGCAGACGCCTACCAGCGCACCGACGACGAGTCCGCGCGTCGACTGAACTCGATCAAGCCGACCGGCTGACATGCCCGCGTCGATCTCTCAGGTGGAAGCGTCCAACCCTGAGGCACTCGTGCAGAGCGGCGCCGACATCGGCAACCGCGCATCGGTGCTGTCGGCCCAGATGGATCAGCAGCGAGCGATGATCGACACCCTGCGGTCGGGCTGGACAGGTACCTCGGCGGACGCCGCCATCGCAAGCGCGACAGCGTCATTGGAACGCATGCAACGCCTCCATGACAGCCTGACCGCGTTGCAGACCGCCCTGCAGTCAGGTGGCGCCGAGTTGGTGCAGCAACGCAACGCCATTCTCGGCAGCGTCGAACAGCTTCGAGGACAGGGCTGGCAGGTCGCCGACGACGGCACGGTCTCGATCCGTCCCGGCAGCGCGCTGGACTTCTTCTCGCGGTTGAGTCCGGTGAACCGGATGCTGCTGCAGGCGATGGCCGCCCGGGCGTCGGCGCAACTCAAGACGATGCTGGCGCAGTTCGAGACCACCGACACCAAAGTGGGACAACAGGTTCGCGATGCCGCGGCCTCGCTCAGCGCGCCGGACCCCAAGCAGGCACCCGATCCGAACAGCCCCAAGGCATTGGTGGACCGGCTGGCCGGGATGACGCCCGACGAGCGGGCCGCGTTCCTGGCGGGGCTGAGTCCGGAAACCCTGCACGAGATGGTGCTGGCCGACCCGCAGGTGATGGGCAACACCGACGGGGTGCCGTTCGATACCAGGATCGAAGCCAACAACATCAACATCCGCAACGCGCTCGCCGAGGAGAAGGCCAAGGAACATCCTGACGAGGCCCGCGTCAAGCAACTTGAGGCGATGCTGACCCCGATCAAGGATCCCAACGGCAGCGGCAATCTGGTGCCGCGCAAGTTCGTGGCCTTCTCCACCGAGGGCAACGGACGGATGATCGAGATGATCGGTGACATCAAGCCCGGCATCAAGGGCGTGGGCGTCGTCGTTCCCGGTACCAACACCAACCTCAACGGCAGTGGTTCGAACCACGCGTCGGCCATGGAACTGGCCAAGCAGTCCGGGTCGCCGGTCTTCCTGTTCCTCGGCGACGATTTCCCCCAGGGCCTGGACAAGGCTGCCGACCCGTCCTATGCCGCGTCGATGGCCCCGAAACTGGTGTCGTTCGGACACGAGATCGACCGCGCGGTGGGCGAGCGCGCACCGGGCACGCCGGTCACCTATATCGGCCATTCCTATGGTGGTGCCATCGTCGGCACTGCCGAGCAGATGGGTCTGCGCGCCGACCGGATTCTGCATGCGTCGTCGGCCGGCACCGGGATCCTCACCGGCGAGTACACCAATCCGAACCCCGACGTGCAGCGTTATTCGATGACCGCGCCGGGTGATCCGATTGCCGTGGTGCAGTCGTTGCCCCGCGATGTGTCCCTGTCGAACATCCCGGGGGTGGATCAGATCCCGGGTATCCCGCACAACGTCGACGGACGCATCGGCAACCCGTTGGGTGGGCTGCCCTCGGCGACCGATCCCGACAACATTCCCGGCGTCACCCGGCTCGACACCGGGTACTACGGGCCGGAAGGGGCCCACCCCAACCAGGTGATCGTGGGTACGGATGCGCACGGAAAGTATTGGGACGACTATGATTCCGATGCGTTCCGGAACATGGTGGCGGTGATCAACGGCGGCGAGGCCACGGCTTACGTCGAGCGCGGGATCCAGACCAACTACGTCGACATCGATGTCGGCGACGACGGGAACTTCGGGGCCGAGGCCGCCGACCAGGGGCGTGCGGCCGGTGGGCCGAAGATCCCCAACCTGCCGTGGGATGACAACGGATCCTACGATCGACGGCAACATCCGTGGGATAATCCGGTGGTGACGGACAATCCCGGCCGCGGACCTCGAGTGCAGGTCAAATGAAGCTCGCCACAACAGTTTTCGTGACCATGCTGGTGCTCGCCACCAGCTCCTGCGGGCTCTTCCGTAAAGACAATCCCGGTATCGAAGGGGAGGCGACGATGCAGCCCACCACCTTGACCGTGACCGAGGCCGCCCGGGTGGCAGCCGGTTATGTCTCGGCGATCGTCGACAAGCCGGTCAGTCCCGATCCGGCGTACGCCCGGAAGATCGGCTGCCGCACCGATGACGCGTTGATGTCGGTCGGTCCGCCGTGGAAGGTGCAGGTCTCCGAGTGGACCGTCGACCCGGCGCCGGCAGCGGTCGAGGCGGCGCTCACCCGCATCGATGCCCTGCGCGATCAGGGATTCCAACCGGTCCCGTGGACCCGGCCGGATCCCGAGCCGGAGAACTACAAGGTCTACCAGGATGGCCGCGGTTACGTGGTCTCGGTCAAGGCCGAAACGACGGCGGGCGGCGTGTACGGACTCGATGTGCATGCCACCTCACCATGCGCGGAAGAGGATTAGACCGCCGTCCCCTCCACCACGCTGAACGGCGAGGCCGTCGGCACCACGCGGGTCAACCGGAATCCGGCTTGCTGGTAGAGCTTTCGGTATTCATCCTCGTTGCGCTCCCGCGCCGCGATGCCGATCAGCATCTCCATGTCGGTCCACTTGCCGAGGTACTCCCGGTCATGGTCGGGTATCACGCCTTCGACCAGCAGCAGGGTGGTGCCCGGCGCCGCGGCCGCACGCACGTTGCGCAGGAGCGTCAACGCCAAGGCGTCAGGCCAGTCGTGGATGATGTTCTTCATCAGGTAGGCGTCGGCGCCATCGGGGACGCTGTCGAAGAACGAGCCCGCGACGATGCGGACCCGGTCGGTCACCCCGTACCGGTCCAGCAGCTCCGGCGCCCCCTCGACCACCTGAGGCAGGTCATAGAGCACTCCGCGGGCGGCCGGGGTGGCTTCGAGGACAGCCGCCAGCAGGCGGCCGTGGCCACCGCCGACATCGGCGATCGTGGAAAAGCGGGAGAAGTCGTAGGCCGCCACCACCGGCGCGATCGCCAATTCGGAGATGCTGGTCATGGCGTCGTTGAAGATCGCCCCGAGTTCGGGGTCGGAGCCGATGTAGTCGAACGTCTCCATGCCGCGCAGCTTGGGGACGACGGCCTCACCGGTGCGGACCGCGTCGGCCAGATGGCTCCAGTGCTCGCGGTGCTGCGGTGAGCCGACGAATTTCGCCATCCCAGCGATCGAGACCGGGGCGTCTTTGCGCAAGGTGTCGCCCAGCGCGTTGAGCGCATAACGACCGTCTCGGGTGCGACGGAAGATGCCCTCGCCCACCAGGGCCCGCATCAACCGGTCCAGGGCGTCCGGGTCGGCCTGGACCCGGGCGGCCAACTCTGCGGGGCGCAGCGGCCCGTCGGCCAGCGCGTCAGCCACCCCCAGCTGTGCGGCGACGGTGATGCCCTGGGCAACCCAGGCACCCAGGATCATCTCGAGCACCGCCGCCGGCGGCGGTACCGCACGTTGATGCAGGCGACGCAGATGATGGCGGATGCGTTCGACGGCGCGCACCAACCGGGCGGGCGGAACCTTCGCAGGAGGCATCGAATGAATGTAGGGCACCGCTGCTGAGGCGTTGGTCACTATTCGGCCACAACGGTGGCGATCAGCAAACCGAACGGGCGTCGGGCCCGTCAGCTCAGCCGCATAAAGTGGGGCCGATGTCCATTGCGAAACGAAGGGCCGGCCATGCCTGACTCCGGCGATCGAGCTGGTGCCGGCGGTGCGCTGGAACAGCTCTATCAGCTCAACTGTGAGCTGGCCGATTCGCGCTCGGCGCGGCTGCTGGTGACCAACAACCTGGCCACCTACCTCACGCTGATGGAACGCCACCTGGATCGCGGGACCAAGCTCACCGAGACCGAGCTGGTGGTGCGGTTGGAACGCGACCTGGCCGATCTCGGCTCCGAAACCGAACAGTCGGGCCTGGCCTTGATCAAGTACTGGGCCAGCCAGGGCTGGTTGCACCGCGTCACCGAGCAGTCCGGGGGCAGTGAACGCAACGTCTGCTACCTGACGTACGAGGCACGGGCCGTGCTCGATTTCGCCCGCCGCATGCGCCGCGAGGACACGATCGCCACCGGCGGCTCGATCACCGGCATCGCGGCCGGGCTGCGCCGGGTCGCCGGGCAGGTCAGCAACGACCCAGAGCGCATCCGAGCCGACATCGAAGCCGAAATCGCCAAGCTGCGTGACGAATTGGAAGCCCTGGAGCAGGGGCAGCGGCCCGAACCCGACCTGGTCGACGTCGAGGACGAGGCCCGTGCCATCGCGTTGCAGATGGAGCAGATCGTCTCCGACATCGGGCAGTACGGCAGCATGCTCAACCGCATCACCACCAGATTGCTGGACGCCTCCGCCGACACCGATCTGGGGTACCGGGAACGCCAGCGCCAACTGTTCGACGACTACGAGTCGTTGTTCGCCTCTCGGGAGAGCGCGTCGTACACCGCGTTCACCCGGATGATCCAAGATCCCGACCAACGGGCCGCGTTGGTGGCCGACATCGAGGCGGTCACCCGGGAACTGCCGCACCTGGATCCGAGCCTGCGTGAAGTGATGACCGGGTTCTTCAGCCTGGTGTCGGCCCAGACGGCCGAGGTGGGCCGCACCCGCCAGCGCTGTGCCCGCCGGATCAAGCGGTTCGTGGCGTCGGGCACCTTGGAACACAGCCGCGGCGTCACCCGCCAGCTCAACGACGCCCTGGCCAGCGCACATGACCTGCTCAGCGTCTCCCTGGCCGACAGCCGCCTCGGTGTCGAGGTTCCGCTGGTCCGGACCGACTTCAACTCCATCGGCGCCGTGGCCTTCAAGATCCGTGACGCCATCCCGCCGTCGCCGGCCGAGCCGTCCGAGGGGGAGGTGAACCTCTCGGCGTTCTCCGCGCTGGCCTCCCAGGTGGATGCCGCCGAGTTGGCCGAGTTGGTCAACGGCGCGGTGGCCGCTGGCCCCGTTTCGTTGCCCGACGCGATCGAACTGCTGGACTCGGCTTACCTGGGGCACGTGATCGTGCTGTGGTCCTGGGCGCTCAAGCAGCACACCTCCGACGGCGCCGAGACCGTCCGGGTGCGGTTCCGGTCGCTGGAAGGCGTGGACCGCGAAATCGAGATTCCCCGGCTGGTCTTCACCGAGCCGATACCAACTGCCAGCGAGAGCATGCTATGACCGACACCCCGGACACCCCCGACACCTCGCCCGTCTCGGATGCGGCGATCGATTTCGATGCCCTGCCGAGCATCGACGCGGTCGAGCGTTCCGCCGAACCGCACCGCGCGCCCCGCTTCGACGGGGATGTCAGCGAGTTACCCGACCGGGCCTGCTGGGCGCTGCAGCACCTGCTGTCGCGTCGCTACGTCAGCAAGGACAATCACTCCGAACTGTGGTCCTGGGTGACGCGATACCGTGCCGAACTCACAGTGCGGCTCTCGGAACTCGATATGCGCCTGTGCATCTCGGACGATCACGACATCGCCTACGTCGAACAGGCGGACTACGAATCACAGTGGCGGCGCCGGCTGCTGCGCCGTGAGACGCTGAACACTTACGACTCGATCCTGGCCCTGCATCTGGCCAAGCTGATGCGGGCCGCGGCGCGCGACGAGAACGTCCTGATCAGCCGCGACGAGATTCACGAGCTGTTCGCCGGGGTCAACAACGACACCGACCGGGACACCGCGTCTTTCGACAAACGGATCGACAATGCGATCGAGCGGCTCACCGACATCGAGATGCTGGCCCGCAACCGGGAAGACGAAGACAGCTTCACCATCAGCCCCGTGGTCAACGCGATCATGACGGCATCGATGATCACCGAACTGCAACAGCAGTTCGAGCAGCTCAAGCGGGCGGCGAACGGCACCAGCACATCTGAACGGCTCGAGGATGAAGTGGACGCACATGGCTGAACCGACCAACCAGTTCTATCTGTCGCGCCTGCAGGTCATCAACTGGGGTGTGTTCGACGGGTACCACTCGATCCCGTTCAGTCCCCAGGGCACCCTGATCACCGGCTCCTCGGGAAGCGGCAAATCGTCACTGCTGGACGCGATTTCGCTGGCATTTCTGCCGTCGCACCGGCGCAACTTCAACGCCTCCGGTGACACCACCGCCGCCGGCTCGGGCACCGGCAAACGCACCGTCGACAAGTATGTCCGGGGAGCGTGGGGTGAGCGGCGCGAGGGCACCAACCGCCAGATCATGTACCTGCGCGGCACGGGCCCGGCGTGGTCGGCAGTGGCCGTCACCTACAGTGATCGCACCGGACGCTCGGTCACCGGGCTCGTGCTCAAATGGCTGGCCGCCGAGAAGACCTCCGATCCGGGAAGCCGTTACTACCTGATCGACGCCGACCGCGACATCTTCGGTCTGTGCAACCGGTGGGCGGCCAACGGCTATGACGCCGCGGTGTTCCGCGACGACGGCTGGACCGGCGGCCGCAGCGAGAGCCAGTACCTCGCGCAGTTGTACTCCAGCATCGGCATCCGGGCCTCGGAAGCCGCCCAGCAGCTGCTGGGTAAGGCGAAATCACTGAAAAGCGTTGGCGGGCTGGAGCAATTCGTCCGGGAGTTCATGCTCGACGAGCCGGTCAGCCTCAGCGGCGTGGAAGAGGCGCTTGAGCAGATCAATCCGCTGGTCGAGGCCCGCGGCCTGCTCGACGTGGCCCGGCGCAAGCGCAACACCCTGGGCAACATCGCTGCGGTGCAGGCGCGGTACGCCGACGAGGCGGCGAAGTTCGGGGTGATCGACACCATCGACAATGCGATGATCCGCGACTACGTCGACCACCTCCGCCTGGCGCAGGCCGGGCCGGAGATCGACAACCTCGACGATCAGATCACCCAACTCGGTGCCCAGCGCGACGAATTCGGTTCGCAGCAACGGCAACTGAAGAACGAACACAACTCGCTGATGGCGCAGATCAACACCATGACGGTGGATCTGGTGCCGTTGCAGCAGCGGCTCACCGAGGCCGAGCGGATCAGCGAAGAGGTGTCGCGGCGGCGCAGCGCCTACGAGGACAAGGTCACCTCGCTGGGGCTGACGCCGCCGGACAACGGCGAGGAATTCTGGTCGCTGCGCGAGACCTTGATGGACGAGGCCGACCGGTTGCACCGGGAGCTGTTCACCGGCAACCAGCCCTACGTCGAGGCCTCGGCCAAGGAGGTGCGGGCGCGGGAAACCCGCGAGAGCGTGGAAGCCGAGCTCGAGCGGGTGCAGCGGCTGGGCTCGCCGCTGCCCAAGACCGAGTACGAGATGCGGGCCCGTATCGCCCGTGCCCTCGACATCTCCGAGCGGGATCTGGTCTACGTCGCCGAGCTGATGGAGCTCAAGCCCGAGGAGACCCGCTGGCGGCTGGCCGTCGAAAAAGTGTTGCGCGGGGCGGGATTGCGCTTGCTGGTCCCCGACGCCTACATGGAACGCGCCCTGCGGTTCGTCAACGAGAACGACATGCGTGGCCGCATCCAGTTGCAGCACGTCCAGCATGGTGCCCAGCTGCGCACCCCCGCGCCGGGCACCCTGGCTACCAAGTTGCAACTGGCCGATCCCACCCATGACAGCGCGGTGGAGGCCCTCAATGTGATCGCCGCCGTCGGGGACTACGTGTGCGTCGACGGGCCCGAGGAGTTCACCCAGCAGGCCCGGGCGGTCACCGACCAGGGGTTGCGGAAGGACAGTGGCCGGCTGTCGATCAAGGACGACCGCTCGCGCCTGCGGCCGTCGGACTACATCTTCCTCGGCGGTACCGCAGCGAAAATCGAAGCGCTGCAAGATGATCTGGCGGCGGCCCAGGACGTCTACCAGACTGCACGCACCGCACGTGAGCGGCTCGACGAGCACCGTGGCCAACTGCAGTCCCGCGAGCGGGCCTGCCGTGCGCTGTGTGACCAGTACATGCAGTGGAGCGACATCGACACCGACTCGGTCGACGAGATGCTCGAGCGGCTGCAAGACGAACACGACCTGCTCGTCTCGGACAACCCCGACGCCGAGCGGCTGCAACTTCGGGCCGACGAGTGCTGGGAACGGGTCGAAAAGGTCATCCAGCAGATTGGCTCGCTCAACGAGCGCGAGACCGCCCTGGACCGCAGGCGGACCGCGCTTCTGGAACTGAGCGAGGCGCTGACCGAACGGCTCGGCTCCAGCGAGCTTCCGCAACACACCCGCGACACCATCGACGGTTACGCCGCCGATATGGCGTTGCCGCTGGAACTGCTCGAATCCGAGCCGTACCGAGCTGAATTGGCCCGGGTCATCGGTCGCGAGCGCGACCGGCTGCGGGCCGACCGCAACCGCTCGCACGATGAGCTGGCCGGCATCATGGCGGCCTACGACAGCTCCTTCCCGGATGCGATCCCCAACGACAGTGACGTGTTCGACGAGCGGGTCCACGACTACGTCGCGTTGTGCCGACGCATCGACGAGCGGGAACTGCCCGACGCCTATGAGCGCATGCAGCGGCTGATCACCGAGCAGGCGCCCGGCGCGATCCTGAACCTGCACATGATCGCCGACAACGAGGCCCGGCGCATCACCGAGCAGATCGCTCGCGTCAACACCGGTCTCGGAGCGGTGGAGTTCAACCGCGGCACCCGGCTGACGTTGCACGCCGGTACCCGCCACCTGGCCGCGGTCGACGAGCTCAACGAGAAGGCCCAACGGATCTCGTCTCGGGTGTCGCTGGTCAGCTTCGGCGACGAGACCGCGATGTTCGATCAGTACACCGACATCCTGCAACTGCGAAAGTTGTTGGCCGGAAGTACACCCGAGGACCGGCAGTGGACCCGCGACGCGCTGGATGTGCGGAACCGGTTCGTGCTGTACTGCGAGGAGCGCGACGCCGAGACCGGTGAGGTGATTCGCACCTACAGCAACTCCGGTGACAACTCCGGTGGTGAGCAGGAAAAGCTCATGGCGTTCTGTCTGGCCGGGGCACTGAGCTTCAACCTGGCCAGCCCGGACAGCAACGACACCCGGCCGCTGTTCGCCCAGCTCATGTTGGACGAGGCGTTCTCCAAGTCGGATCCCCAGTTCGCCCAGCAGGCGCTCTCGGCGTTCCGTAAGTTCGGGTTCCAGCTGGTGATCGTGTCGACCGTGCAGAACAGCACGACCATCCAGCCCTACATCGACAACGTGGTGATGGTGTCCAAGTCAGATGCGTCGGCGCCCAATGCCCGGCCGGTCGCGTCGGTCACGTCAGCGTCGATCTCCGAATTCGTCGATCTGCGGCGCACTTCCGGGGACGCCGTCCCCAGCGCGTGACGTCCCGTCGTCGTCGCGAACAGACGCAAACCCGCACATATTCACGCCAGAAAGCGCAGGTTTGCGTCTGCTCGCGGGGGAAAGTCCAGGCTCAGAGCCCGGCGACCGTCGCGGTCAGGTGCGGGTAGCCCTTCTTCAGGTTGCGCAGGGTCAGCTCCCAGCCGTCGGCGTCGCGCTCGACGTAGAGCCCGGCCTTGGCCGGCAGCACCACCGGCTTGGCGAACCGCACCGAGTACTTCACGGCATCGGGGAGCTGCCCCTCGATGTTCGCCAGAACGGCTGCCGCACTGAACATTCCGTGGGCGATCACCGTGGGGAAGCCGAACAGCTTGGCGGCCACGCCGTTGGTGTGGATCGGGTTGTGGTCCCCGCCGATCGATGCGTACTGCCGGATCTGTCCGGGCGTGATACTCAGAACGGCGTTGGGCGGCGGCAGCTTTGGCTGCTTCTGGGGTTCTGGCTTCGGTTCACCGGACAGGCTGGTCTTCTGCTGGTGCAAAAATGTCGTCACCTGGTGCCAGGCCAGCTCGTTGCCGACCTTGAGCTCGGTGACGATGTCCACCAGCAGGCCCTTGCGGTGTTCCCGCAGGTTCTCTGCATGTACCGCCGCGCTGACGGTATCGGTCACCTTGATCGGTCGGTACTGCGTGATGTGGTTTTCGATGTGCACCGAACCCATTGCGGCGAACGGGAAATCGAATCCGGTCACCAGGGACATCACGGTCGGAAAGGTCAGCGCGAACGGGTAGGTCAGCGGCAGGGTGTCGCCGAACCGCAACCCGGTCACCTGCGCATAGGCGGCGACGTTCGCCGGGTCGATCGGCAGCTGATCGACCGTGACGGTGTGCGCCGGCAGTGTCTCGGTGCGGGGGATGAACGGCAGGGCCCCGACCACGGCGCGCAGCATGTTGTTCACCGGTTCAGGCTCCCAACATGGCCTGGCCGCAGACCCGGATCGTGTTGGCCGTCACCGCGTTCGATGCCGGGCTGGCGAAGTAGGCGATCAACTCGGCCACGTCGACCGGCTGCCCGCCTTGGAACAGCGAGTTCAGCCGGCGACCCACCTCACGGGTGGCCAGCGGGATGGCCTCGGTCATCTTGGTCTCGATGAAGCCCGGCGCCACGGCATTGATCGTGATGTCTTTCTCGGCCAGCACGGGGGCGAGTGCCTCGGTGAGCCCGATCATGCCGGCCTTGGTGGCGGCGTAATTGGTCTGTCCGCGGTTGCCGGCGATGCCCGCCATCGAGGACAGTCCGATCACCCGGCCACCCTCACCCAGGACCCCGGCCTCCACCAGACCCTCGGTGAGCCGTTGCGGGGCAAGCAGGTTCACCGCGATCACGGCGTCCCACCGGCCTTCGTCCATGTTGGCCAGCAGCTTGTCGCGGGTGATGCCGGCATTGTTGACCAGGATGTCGACCTTGCCGCCGTGGTGCTCGGTGACATGTGCGGCAATCGTGTCGACGGCATCATCTGCGGTGACATCCAGCGTCAGCGCGGTCCCGCCGACCTTGTGCGCGACCTTGTGCAGATCATCGGCGGCCTGAGGGACGTCGACCGCGACCACGATCGCGCCGTCGCGGGCGAACACCTCGGCGATCGTCGCACCGATACCGCGGGCCGCGCCGGTCACCACGGCGACCTTGCCGGCCAGGGGCTTGTCCCAGTCGGCCGGCGGCGTGGAGTCGGCCGCACCGACCCGGTACACCTGCCCGTCGACGTAGGCCGACTTGGCCGAGAGGATGAACCGCATGGTGGACTCCAGCCCGGTGGCGGCGGGCTTGGCGTCGGCGGCCAGATAGACCAGCGAGACGGTGGCGCCGCGACGGAGTTCCTTGCCCAGCGAGCGGGTGAAGCCCTCCAGCGCGCGCTGGGCGATCTGGGCGTGCACGCTGCCGGCCTGCTCCGGCGTCGTCCCGATGACGACCACCCGCGCGCACGAACCGAGGTTGCGCAGCACCGGGGTGAAGAACTTGTAGAGCTCCTTCAGGCCGGCGGCGTCGGTGATGCCGGTGGCGTCGAGCACCACGCCGCCGAACGAATCGGCCCAACGGCCGCCGATGTTGTTGGAGACGACGTCGTAGTCCTCGGCCAGGGCGAGGCGCAGCGGCTCGGCCACCCGACCCTCCCCGCCGATCAGCAGCGACCCGGCCAGGGGCGGATCACCGGCGCGATAGCGGCGCAGGGTCTCGGGCTGCGGTACGCCCAGCTGCTTGGCCAGGAACGAGCCCGGCCCGGAGTTGACCACTTGGGAAAACAGGTCGGAAGCCACTTCAGCTGCCTTTCGCTTCGCAGTACTGCGTTGTCCATACCGAACTTACTCCAGAGTAAGAACAGTGGGTAATATGGCCCCGGACAACCCGACAGTGGAGGGCAAACAAATGGCCAACAACACGACCCGGCGACGCGTTGCCGTTTTGGGTGGCAACCGAATTCCATTCGCACGGTCCGACGGCGCCTATGCCAACGCCTCCAACCAGGACATGTTCACCGCCGCCCTGGACGGGCTGATCGAGCGTTTCGATCTGGCCGGTGAACGTCTCGGCGCGGTGATCGGTGGTGCGGTGCTCAAGCACAGCCGCGACTTCAACCTGATGCGTGAATGCGTGCTGGGTAGCTCGTTGTCGCCGTACACCCCGGCCTACGACATCCAGCAGGCCTGCGGCACCGGTCTGCAGGCGGCCACCTCGGCCGCCAACGCCATCGCGCTGGGCCAGTACGAGTCGGCCGCGGCCGGTGGCGTCGACACCGCCTCCGACGCCCCGATCGCATTCGGCAACGACCTGCGTCAGGTGCTGTTGGGCCTGCGCCGGGCCAAGTCCAACCTTGACCGGCTCAAGCTCGTCGGCAAGCTGCCGGCCTCCCTCGGGGTCGAGATCCCGGTCAACAGCGAGCCCCGCACCGGTATGTCGATGGGCGAGCACGCCGCGGTCACCGCCAAGAAGATGGGCATCAAGCGCGTCGACCAGGACGAACTGGCCGCAGCCAGCCACCGCAACATGGCCGCCGCCTACGACAGCGGTTTCTTCGACGATCTCGTCACGCCGTTCCTCGGGCTCTACCGCGACAACAACCTGCGGGCAGATTCCACGCCGGAGAAGCTGGCCAAGCTCAAGCCGGTCTTCGGCGTCAAGGCCGGCGACGCGACCATGACCGCGGGCAACTCGACCCCGCTGACCGACGGCGCCTCGGTGGCCCTGCTGGCCAGTGAGGACTGGGCCTCGGCGCATGGCCACGAGCCGCTGGCCTACTTCGTCGACTCCGAGACCGCCGCCGTGGACTACGTCAACGGACCCGATGGTCTGCTGATGGCGCCGACCTACGCGGTGCCCCGGCTGCTGGCACGCAACGGCCTGACCCTGCAGGACTTCGACTTCTACGAGATCCACGAGGCGTTCGCCTCGGTGGTGCTGGCCACCCTGAGCGCCTGGGAGTCCGACGAGTACTGCAAGGAACGGCTCGGTCTGGACAAGGCGCTGGGCTCCATCGACCGGTCCAAGCTCAACGTCAACGGCTCCTCCCTGGCGGCCGGTCACCCGTTCGCGGCCACCGGTGGCCGGATCGTGGCGCAGTTGGCCAAGCAGTTGGCCGAGAAGAAGAAGCAAACCGGTCAGCCGGTGCGTGGGCTGATCTCGATCTGTGCGGCGGGTGGGCAGGGCGTCGCGGCTGTTTTGGAGGCGTAGCTTGCGGAGCCCGACCATCGATCTGGAGGTGTAGCTACGCCTGACCGCCGCGGGAAAAAACATCCGAAAAGTTTGTTTTGGAGATGTGTAACGGCAGCGGCATAGGGGTCGATACATGGGTAGCTCCGTGTTGCCGTCTGACCCCCCGACCCGACGGCAACACGGGGCACCTAGTTCCAAAAAATTCGCTGAATTTGGCCGTACTTCCCTCTGGTTCGAGGGGTGCCCGAGGCGTACGATCGACCCTACGACGGGTTCGGGAGTGACTGATCCAAAGAGTCGGTACAGGGGTGAAAGACCGACTGCGTGAGTCGAATGAGACGCCCCCAAGTGTCCTCCCGAACCCGCCCTTTTTTGCCCCATGACGGCCAGTGCCGCCTAGCGTGGTGGCATGCAGATCAGCCTCATCGCCTCTCTGAGTGAAACCGGTGGCCGCTCTCCTGTCGACGCCACCGTGGAAAACCTGGCGCGATTGCGTGACGAGGGTTTCCGACGCGTCTGGATGACCCAGATGCCCTATGAACCCGATCTGCTGACCGTGCTGGCGGTGGCGTTCCGGGAAGTCGACGGGATCGAGGTAGGCAGCGGGGTGATCCCGATCCAGAACCAGCACCCGATGCTGCTGGCACAGCGCGCGCTCACCCTCAGCCTGATCAGCGGCGGCCGGTTTCTCCTCGGCCTGGGCATGACACATGCCGCGGTCACCGAGGGCATGTGGGGCATTCCGTGGGACAAGCCGGTCCGACGGCTCCGTGAGTACCTGGACGGGCTGCAACCCCTGCTGAATGGCGAGCCCGCCGACGCACCCGGTGAAACCGTCACCACGCGCGGTGCGCTGCAGATCCCGGGGGCGTCCGCGCCGGACGTGTACATCGCCGCGCTGGGGCCGCAGCTGCTCAAACTCGCCGGCAAGCGCACCGCAGGCACCGTCACCTGGATGACGGGGCCGACCACGCTGGCCGAGCACGTCGCCCCGACCCTGCGCGAGGCTGCCGGAGACCGGCCGGTCCGGGTCGTCGCAGCGCTTCCGGTCAGTGTCACCGACGACGTCGACGGTGCCCGCGCCCAGGCCGCCAAACAGTTCGCGATGTACGGGCACCTGCCGTCCTACCGGGCCATGCTCGATCGGGAGGGTTACGCCGGCCCGGAGGATGCGGCCATCATCGGCGACGAAAGCACCGTGGCGGAACGCATTCGGTCACTCGGCGAGATCGGTGTCGACGAGTACGTCGGGGTGGTGTTCGACGCGTCCGCCGAGACCAGGGCTCGCACCCGGGCCCTGCTGCGCACCCTCGATTCCTGACCGCGAGCAGACACAAACCCTTACCAAATCCCGTGATTTGGTAAGGGTTTACGTCTGCTCGGCAGGCTCCGGATCGAGCAGCTTCCGCACGGAGGTCCGGGTCCCGTAGGGCCGCAGCATCCGGCTGGCCGGACGCGGCCGCACGATCTGGGGCCACCAGAACCACCGGCCAAGCAGCGCGGCGATGGACGGGGTCATGAACGACCGCACGATCAACGTGTCGAAAAGCAGACCGAGACCGATGGTGGTGCCGATCTGACCGAGCACGATCAGATCGCTGAAGATGAACGAGGACATCGTGAACGCGAACACCAGGCCGGCCGCGGTCACCACCTTGCCGGTGCCGGCCATGGCCCGGATGACGCCGGTTTTCAGTCCGGCTCCGATCTCCTCTTGGAACCGCGAGATCAACAGCAAGTTGTAGTCGGCGCCGACCGCCAGCAGCAGGATGATCGCCAGCGCCAGCACGATCCAGTACAGCGGAATGCCGAAGATATACTGCCACACCAGAACTGACAGACCGAACGACGCACCCAGCGACAGTGCCACCGTGCCCACGATGACGAACGCGGCCACCAGGCTGCGGGTGATGAACATCATGATGAGCAGGATCAGCGCCAACGCCGCCAGCGCCGCGATGATCAGGTCGTAGCGGGCGCCGTCCTGAATGTCCTTGTAGGCAGACGCGGTTCCGGCCACGTAGATCTTGGCGTCCGACAGGGGAGTGGCCTTGATGGCATCGAACGCGGAGTCCTTGATCGCGTCGATGTGCGAGATGCCCTCGGGGGTGGCGGGTGTGCCCTCGTGCGTGATGATCATGCGGGCGGCCTTGCCGTCGGGAGAGAGGAACAGTTTCAGGCCACGCTTGAAGTCCGGATTGTCGAAGGCTTCTGGCGGTAGATAGAACGAGTCGTCGTTCTTGGCGGCATCGAACGCCTGCCCCATCGCGGTCGCATTCTGCAGGGCCTCCTCGGACTGCGCGTTAGTGCCGGCGGTGGTGGCGTAGTTCGACAGTGTGAGGTCACGGTTGCGTTCCTGGATCGCGATCTGCGGCGGCAGCAACGCGAGCAGTTGCGGTTGCAGCGCGTCGAGCTTGTCCAGGCTGGCCGTGATCTGTCCGAACTGGTCGCTGAGTTTGTCGATGCCGTCGAGCGCGTCGAACACCGATCGCAGTGCCGCGCACATCGGGATGTCGAAACAGTGTGGCTCCCAATAGAAGTAGTTTCGCAGCGGCCGGAACTGGTCGTCGAAGTTGGCGATCTTGTCGCGCAGATCGTTCACGATCGCGACGGTGTCGTGGAACGCCTGGGTCTGCTCATGGGTGGCATCGGCACTGGCCTGCTGCAGCGTGACCTGCCGTTTGAGGATGTTGATGGTGTTGGACAGCTCGTTGGCCTGCTTGAGCAGATCGGCGGCACGGTCCTGCTGATAGCCGAGATTCATGATCTGGCTGGCGCTTTGGGCGCTGATCTGGAACGGGATCGAACTGTGTTTGATCGGGGTTCCCAGCGGTCGGGTGATCGATTGCACCAGGGAGATGCCGCGGGTGTGCAGAACGGCCTTCGCGACCCGTTCGAGGACCAGCATGTCCGCCGGGTTGCGCATGTCATGATCGGTCTCGATCATCAGCAACTCGGGGTTGAGCCGGGCCTCGGAGAAGTGGCGCGCGGCGGCCGCGTAGCCGATGTTCGCCGGGGCCGATTCCGGTAGGTAGGGCCGGCCGTCGTAACTGGTCTTGTATCCCGGCAAGGCGAGCAGGCCGATCAGTGCGATCAGGCACGACACCACCAGGATGGGCCCGGGCCAGCGCACGATGGCGGTGCCGATCCGACGCCAACCTTGGTTCCGCGCTTTACGTTTCGGCTCCAACAGACCGAAACGGCTGAAGATGGTGAGCATGGCGGGGCCCAGGGTCAAGGCGGCGGCCAGCGTGACGAGCACCCCGATGGCCGCGGGCACACCGAGGGTCTGGAAGTAGGGCAGCCGGGTGAAATGCAGGCACGCCACCGCCCCGGCGATGGTCAGCCCGGAGCCGACGATGACGTGCACCGTGCCGGCGAACATGTCGTGATAGGCGGTTTCGGAGTCCATGCCGCGGTTACGCGCTTCGTGGTACCGGCCGACGATGAAGATGCCGTAGTCGGTGCCGGCGGCGATCGCCAACAGGGTGAGCAGGTTCGTCGAATAGGTGGACAGCCCGATGATCCCGGAATGGGCCAGCGCGGCCACGACGCCGCGTGCGGCCGCCAGCTCGATGAGCACCGTGACGAGCATGATCAGCATCGTGGTCACCGAGCGGTAGACGACCAGCAACATCACCGCGATCACCAGAAAGGTTATGCCAGTGACCTTTTCGGTGCCCTTGCTGCCGACTTCGAAGTTGTCGGTGATGAGTGGCGCGGCGCCGGTGACGTAGGCCTTGACCCCGGGCGGAGGGGGGACACTGGCGACGATGTCGCGGATGGCGTCGACGGATTGGTTGGACAACGCCTCGCCCTGGTTGCCGGCGAGATAGACCTGCACCAGCGCGGCCTTGCCGTCCTTGCTCTGCGAACCGCCTGCGGTGAGCGGGTCGCCCCAGAAATCCTGGATGTGTTCGACGTGCTCGGTGTCCGCGGCCAGTCGCTTCACCAGGGTGTCGTAGAAGCGGTGCGCCTCGTCGCCCAACGGTTGGTCGCCTTCGAGCACGATCATGGCCGCGCTGTCGGAGTCGAACTCGTCGAAGACCTGGCCGATGTGGCGCATCGCCTGGGTTGACGGTGCGTCGGGCGCGTTGAGCCCCACCGAGCGGGCCGCGCCGACGACTTCCAGTTGGGGCACAAGGATATTCGTCAACGCAGCGACGAGGACCCACAGCAGCAGGATGGGCACGGCGAGCGCGCGAATGGTGCGGGCGGTGCGCGACCCGACTGCACCGTCGGATCCGTGGCCGCTCATGCGGATTTGTCCAAGCAGGCGATGTAACCGTTCACGTTGTCGGTGGACCTTTCGTCCTTGACCACACCATTGACGGTGATGCGGCACCCGATGTACTCGCCGTCGCCCTGCGCGCGCAGATCGGCGAACAGCGTCGGATCATCCGTCACCAGCATCTGTGACCACGGCAGCGTCACGTCCTCGGCCCGCTGGGGTTGTGCGTCGATGTCGAGGTAGTTGACGGTGGCAACCGATCCGGGGGATCCGAACACTTCGAACAGCACGCGCTTGGGGTTGTAACCGGTGTTCTCCAAGGTGTCGGCACTGGGCCGGGACACCTCGTTGTCCGAGCCGAATATGCCGTGGAGGCGGCTGACGGTGAAGGCGACGACCGCCACCACGAGCACGGCAACGATCACCATCCAGCGTCGCCTGATCAGTCTGCCTACCGAGATCCCCTGCATCTCAGAGCCTTTCGAGAACCAGCGCACCCCGCGCCTTGAGGCGGGGGACTCGGCCGTTCCAAGCGCCTGAACGGTACCGTACGGTACAGTTTTTGATAGGGCAATACCCACGGGTGAAAGGTTCTCGGTGATTTCCACGTCGACAGCGCACGAACTTCCGGCCTCGCAGTGGACCGAGCGGGAAGTCGAATTGCTGTCGGTGACGCTGCGGCTCCTGCAGCAGCACGGCTACGACCGGTTGACCGTGGAAGCTGTGGCGACCGAGGCGAAGTCGAGCAAGGCGACCATCTACCGGCGGTGGCCGTCGAAGACGGAACTGGTGCTGGCGGCGTTCATCGAGGGCACCCGGGTCCAGCTGGTGGCGCCTCGGACCGGTTCATTGCGCACGGATCTTCTGAGTATCGGGGCGTCGGTGTGCGCTCAGGCGCGTCAGCACGGCAGCACGATGAGCGCGATCATGAGCGAGATCGCGCACAGCCCGGAATTGAGTGCGGCACTACAGCAGCAGTTCGTCCTCGAGCGCAAAAAGCTGATGACCGACGTTCTGACCGAGGCGGTCGAGCGCGGCGAGATCGATGCCGCCGCCATCCACGACGAGCTCTGGGATGTGATGCCGGGCTATCTGGTGTTCCGATCCCTGATCCCGGGCCGTCCGCCCACCGAGGAGACGGTGCGCGCGCTGGTGGACGACGTCTTGATGCCGAGTCTGACCCGGCTGTAGAACTCGTCGGCGTCAGCGGCGGCGCCACCACCACAGCAGGCCGATCGCGGCGAGCACAGCAACCACCGCGGCCGTGGGCACCGCGGGTTTGGCCTTGGCGGCGTCGGTGGCGGCGTGGGCCCGATCGACGACGGCATGCTTGGTTTCGGCCGCCTTGTGCTGGGCGCGGCCCTTGACGTCGAGTTTGTCGGACAGCGCGGCCACGGTGTCACCCAGCTCGCTGCGCGTCTTGTCGATGTCGGACTGCAGTTCGTCGATGCCCGCGTCGGGCCCGGGCTCGGGCGGAAGGCGGTCAGCGCCGGCCATGTCGTGCCTCCTTGAGCTCATCGAGATCCTGTTTGACGCTGTCCACTGACTCAGCTGCCCGCGGCGGCACCTGCTGGACCTGGTTGCGGCTGACCATCGCGGCCACTCCGGCGCCGAGGAACAGCACGGCCGCCACGATCACCGCGGCGGCCCAGACCGGCAGGACCAACGAGAGCGCCGCTACCGCCGCGGCGATGACGGTCGCCAGGCCGAGCACGGCCAGCAGTCCGGCGGCACTGATCAGACCCGCGCCGATCCCGGCGTGGCGTGCGGAGTCCTGGAACTCCCGCTGGGCCAGTCGGAGTTCGTCGCGAATCAGTCGGGTGGTCTGCTGCTGCAGTTGACCGAGGAGCTCCGCGGTGGATGCGTCGCTGATGGGTTTTGGTGCGGTAGTCATCGGTGGGACCTTTCCCCAGGCGTACTACTTCCCTCACAGCTGTGCCCGACGCGGGACCCGGCGAAACCTTCTGCCGATGACTGCGCCGTTACAACCGCCCACTTCGGGGTATCTGATTTGCAGGCCCGGCTAGCTCTCGTTCTCCGGGCCGTCGCCGATACGAGGAGGATCCGTGAGCAGAGGCTCGAAGGTGCTGTACATGCCGCTTTCGATGATGACGAGCGTGGCCGGAGGGTTGCTGGCCAGCGCGCTGTTCACCCAGATCTGGAAGCGCATCGACGAACCCAACCGGAAGCCGCCCGACCCGAAGGACCTCAATCGGTCGACCGCCAAGGCTCTGTCCGCGGCGGCCCTGCAGGGGCTGGTGTTCGGCCTGACGCGCGCTGCCGTCGACCGGGCCGGGGCCAAGGGTTATCGGGCACTGGCCGGCGAGTCGCCGGTGTGAGGTCGTGACAGCGCGTCCTGGAGTCGGTTGACGTGCTCAGTCGACCCAAGCGCGCCGGCTGGTCGCCCGGACGCGGCTGTTGGTCGCGTTGTGCGGCCCCGCGCAAGGTGCGGCGGGTGCCTGCCCGTCCTGCCGGCGACGGTCGTCGCGGTTGATGCGCCGGTTGAGCACCCGCTCGTCACGCTTGGTCAGCGTGCGGTTACGCCGGACCAGCAGATCCAGCTGCTGCCAGCTCAATCCGTCGAGTTCCCCATCGGTGTCGTGGGTGGCGACGACGACGCAGCCGCGCAGCAGCGGTACGGTCTTGGCGCTGAAAGTCGTTGTGGCCAGCAAGAGTTCAGTGGCACGTCGGTTGGCGAGACGTTGGCACCCGTGGCTTGACGGGCTGAACCAGAAGTCGAACTGCCGGTCGGCTGAGGTCAGCGATTGCAGTCCGTGGTCGTGGACGAGCTGGTCGATGTCGGCGGTGGTGTAGGCCCGGGTTTCATAGATGGCGCCATTGACGCTGAAATATAGGACGGTGTTCATGGTGATGGTCCATTCGACTCTTTCTTCTTGTGCGGTCGCGGGTCCGCTCCGCTGTTACTGAAGTTACCCATGTGGCAAATGGGATAAACCTCGATAACGATTCCGAAACGTACCGTTATCGCTCACAAGCCGAGTCGGGATCGGTCTGCCAGGTGCCCTTACGCTGCCGTTTGCGCTGATACAGGCTTCTGTCCGCGCGCTCTAAAAGTCGCGCGAACACCCGGATGTCCCCCGGCGGACCCACGGCAAGGCCGGTGCTGACGTATACCGGCCCGAGGTTGCCGAGGTCGTCGGCCATCGTGGCGGCCTGCTCGGCGTCCAAACCCGCGACCACCGCCACGAATTCGTCGCCGCCGAGCCGGCCCAGCACAGCGGAATCGGGCAAGGGGGAGCTCCAGGAGCGGGCCAGTTGGATCAACACGTGATCTCCCGCTGCGTGGCCGTCGCGATCGTTGACCGATTTGAAGTCGTCGATGTCGAGCAGGATCACCGCCAGCGTCTCTCCGCGCCGCCGGGCCCGCGACGCCAAGTTCTCGACTTCCCGTTCCATTCCGGTTCGGTTCCACACGGAGGTCAAAGGATCCCGCAGGGCGGCATCCAGGAGTGCCGCATGCAGCAGCCCGAGCACCTCGGCTGCGCCCACGATGGACACCGTGAAGAGCAGCAGCCACAGCGCCGGCACCACGGCGGGCGCAATCAGCAGGGCGGCCACGGACGCCGCCGCCAGTAGTGCCGCGATCACCCGCGCGGTGGAAGGCCGGTGCCAGCTGCGCACCAACACCGCCAGGAACATCAGGGGAATCAGCGACCACACCTGCGCCACCGCCAGACGATGCGTCAGCAACGCGGCGACGGGTGCGGCCGCCGCGCAGCCCAGCACCACGAGGTAGCGCGGCCCGACAATCGGCCCGCGCCCAGCGACGACCAGCCCGAGCCCGCACAACACCACCGCGATCCATTCGCCGCGCGCGTCATCCCGGCCCAACGATGTCACGGCGGCCAGCAGATAGAGCACCAGCAGGATCGCCAGGTAGCTCAACAGCATCCGGTGCCGGAGCACCTCACCGAAACGTGGCACACCGCAATTCTGGACCCTGCCGGCGGCCCGGTCGGTCAGCTCTGCGATCTCACCCCGTGAAGCGCCCACACCGTCAGATAGGCCAGCCCGAAAAACGCCGCAACGGCCACTGCCACGCCCGTCGACTGGACGTAGGACAGCGGGGAGCGCATCCATTCGAACGTCGCCGCGACCACCGCGTCGGGGCGGGTGACCAGGTCCCAGGAGTTCCACCGCTGGAACCGGCCGATCACCACGCCGACCGCGCACAGGGCCACCGATGCCACCGCGGCCAGCCAGCCCCAGAACGCACCGAACTCGTCGTCCAGTCGCCGATGCACGAGCAGTAGCGACACCACGCCCAGCAGCACGCCCGTCCACGCGGCGAACCCGTATTGCAGCACGTGGCGCCACAATTCGTAACCCTCACCGAGATGCACCAGATCGGTGACCAGGTAGGGCGCATTCGGCAGGAACGCCAGCCAGACGAGGCCGAGGGGCAGCAACCACAGCCGGCGCTCCACCAGATCGAAGGCCACCGCGCAGATCATCGGGATCCAGGCCAGGACCAGATTCCACACCAGGAACTTGGTCGGGTACGACATCGGGGCGGCCGGATCGGTGATCCCAAGAGCGAGGGTCAGCGCCGTCGTCGCCATCAGCGAGACGACCAGCAGGATGCCGCGGGCTTCGGTCATGTGATCAGTGTGCCTGGTCGCGTCACGGTTGCCGCCCGAGCGCGCGAAAACCCCCAATTCCGCAGGGAAAAGGGGGCTTTCGCGCTACTCGTGAGGTCTAGAACGCAGCCTCGTCGAGTTCCATCACCTCGTTGTCGAGGGTCTCGATGACCTGACGGGTGCTGCTCAGCAGCGGCAGCATGTTCTTGGCGAAGAACGACGCGGCCGCGATCTTGCCTTCGAGGTAGCTGCGCTCGTCACCGGTGGCGCCGGCGTCGAGCTTCTCGATCGCCACCGCGGCCTGGCGAGCCAGCAGCCAGCCAAGCAGCAGGTCGCCGACCGACATCAGGAAGCGCACCGAACCCAGGCCCACCTTGTAGATGCTGGCCTGGTCCTCCTGCGCGGCCATCAGGTAGCCGGTCAGAGAGGCGGCCATGCCCTGCACGTCCTCCAGCGCGGTGGCCAGCAGGGCGCGCTCGGTCTTCAAGCGGCCGTTGCCGGTCTCGTTCTTGATGAACTGCTCGATCTCACCGGAGACGAAGGCCAGCGCCTGGCCCTTGTCGCGGACGATCTTGCGGAAGAAGAAGTCCTGCGCCTGGATGGCGGTGGTGCCCTCGTAGAGCGAGTCGATCTTCGAGTCGCGGACGTACTGCTCGAGCGGGTAGTCCTGCAGGAAGCCGGAGCCACCGAAGGTCTGCAGCGACTCCTGGCCCAGCAGGACGAAAGCCCGCTCGGACCCGCAGCCCTTGACGATCGGCAGCAGCAGGTCGTTGACCTTGTGCGCCAACTCGGGCTCGATGCCGTGGACAGCCTTGGCGACGTCCTCGTCCTGGAAGGTCGCGGTGTACAGGTAGACGGCGCGCATGCCCTCGGCGTAGGCCTTCTGGGTCATCAGGCTGCGACGCACGTCGGGGTGATGGGTGATGGTGACGCGCGGAGCGGTCTTGTCCATCATCTGGGTCAGATCGGCGCCCTGCACCCGCTCCTTGGCGTACTCCAGCGCGTTGAGGTAACCGGTCGACAGGGTGGCGATGGCCTTGGTGCCCACCATCATTCGGGCCTGCTCGATCACGTCGAACATCTGCGCGATGCCGTTGTGAACCTCGCCGACGAGCCAGCCCTTGGCGGGCGTGCCGTGCTGACCGAAGGTGAGCTCACAGGTGGTCGAGACCTTCAGGCCCATCTTGTGCTCGACGTTGGTGACGAAGACGCCGTTGCGCTCGCCCAATTCGCCGGTCTCGAAGTCGAAGTGGTACTTCGGCACGAAGAACAGCGACAGACCCTTGGTGCCCGGACCGGCGCCCTCGGGGCGGGCCAGCACCAGGTGCATGATGTTCTCGAACATGTCGTCGGAGTCGGCGGAGGTGATGAAGCGCTTCACGCCGTCGATGTGCCACGAGCCGTCCTCCTGCTGGACGGCCTTGGTGCGGCCGGCGCCGACGTCGGAGCCCGCGTCGGGCTCGGTGAGGACCATGGTGGCGCCCCAGCCGCGCTCAGCGGCGAGCACGGCCCACTTCTTCTGCTCGTCGGTGCCGTTGTTGTAGAAGATCTCGCACATGCCCGCGCCCATCGCGTACATGTACGCCGCGGGGTTGGCGCCGAGGACGTGCTCGATCACGGCCCACTGCAAGGCGCGCGGTACCGGCATACCGCCGAGTTCCTCGGACAGGCCGACCTTGTCCCAGCCACCTTCGAGCAGCGCGCGCATCGACTTCTTGAACGACTCGGGCAGCTTCACGCTGTGGGTCTTGGGATCGAACACCGGCGGGTTGCGATCGCCATCGGCGAACGACTCGGCGATCGGTCCCTCGGCCAGACGGGCGATCTCCGCGAGCATCTCACGCGCCGAGTCCTGGTCGAGATCGGCGAACTTGCCGGTGCCGAACACCTTGTCGATGCCGAAGACGTCGAACAGGTTGAATACCTGGTCGCGGACATTGCTCTTGTAGTGGCTCACTTTTCCTCCTCGTGAGAATGCCACCTGAGGTTGGGTACTTCGGATAAGTTACCCACCAGTAACTGCGGCTAACTATACCGTTCAGTAACTTCAACGCAAAGAAACTCTGAGCAATTTCTGGCAGCTAACCAACCCAGCGGTTGATCGAGGTTTGTAGCCCCTCGTCACAGCGCCGCTGACCTGTGGTTTTGGTTCATTGTGACGATCCTCACGAATCTGGCCACTAGGGTGACCGGATGCGTCGAATCGCGGTGTGGGGCACGGGAAACATGGGCGCGACGGCGATCAGATCGGCTACGGCGTTCCCGGGCCTGCAACTGAGCGCGGTCATCACGTCGTCCGAGGACAAAGCTGGTCGTGACGCCGCGGCGTTCGCCGGGCTCGACGCCCCGACCGGCGTCATTGCCACCACCGATGTCGACACGGCGCTTGCCCAGTGCGACGCCGTTGCCTACATGGCCTCGGGTGACATTCGCCCCGACGAGGCCATCGCCGACATCGAACGGTGCCTGCGGTCGGGTGCGCACGTCGTGACGCCGTCGCTCTACTCCCTCTACGACCCGGTCTCGGCGCCGGCCGAATGGGTCGAGCGGCTGACCGCCGCCGCGGTCGAGGGATCCGCGACGCTGCTGGTCAGCGGCGTGGACCCGGGTTGGGGCAACGATGCCCTGGCCGTGACCGCCGCCAGTTTGTGCACCCGGATCGACACGATCCGCTGCCAGGAGATCTTCGACTACTCCACCTACAACCAGCCCGAGGCCGTGCGGGTGCGCTGCGGGTTCGGCGGGTCGATGGACGAGGTGCCGCTGATGCTGTTGCCCTCGATCCCGACGATGGTGTGGGGCGGAAACGTTCGGATGATCGGCCGCGGGCTCGGGCTGGAGATCGACGAGATCACCGAGGATGTGCAGCGCAGACCGCTCGACGAAGCGATCGACACCGTCATGGGCCGCTTCGAGCAAGGCACTCAAGGTGCCTTCTGGCTCAAGGTGATCGGCTGGTCGAATGGCCGACAGCGCATCGTCATCGACCACATCACCCGCATCCACCCGTCCTGCGCCCCCGACTGGCCACAACCCGACGAAGGTGTCGGCGACCACCGGGTGATCATCGACGGCGATCCGCAGCTGACCATCGTCACCCGCGCCGACGTACCCGGCGGGACTCGTGCCGACGGCGGCAACACCACCGCGGCCAACCGGCTGCTCGGGGCCGTCAACTGGCTGGCCGAACAAAAGCCGGGCATCTACGACGGGCTCGACGTGCCACTCCATCAACCGCTGCCCGCCGAGGTCGCCGCCACCCGCTGGGTCACCTCACCTGCCGAGCAGACGTAAACCCGTAACAAATCAAGGGATTTGGTACGGGTTTACGTCTGCTCGCGGGGCTAGTCTGCGGCCGGGGCCTCCGTGGGGGCCTCCGGGGAGGGCGCCGTTTCCGGCGAATCCGCCGCGTCCGCATCGGGCAGCTGGCCCACCAGATATTCGGCGAGGCCGCCGATGGTCGGGTAGTCGAACACCGCCGTGGCGTTGAGCGTGAACTTTCCGCCGAACTGGCTGTGCAGCCGGTTGCGAAGCTCGATCGCCATCAGTGAGTCCGTGCCGAGATCCAGGAACCGGCTGGTCGCCGCCGGCGGTTGGGCCAGGCGCAGGAAGTTCTGCACCTCCTTCTGCAGGAACTCGGTGACGAACCCGGCCCGCTGCGGCACCGGGATCTCGAGCAGCTGCTTGAGCACCTCGCTGTCACCGACAACCTCTCCCGCGGCACTCGGCAACACGAGGTCGAGGATCGGCGGACGCGAACTGCCCAGCACCTTCGCGGCGCGTTGCCAGTTGGCTTTGAGCACGATGGCCTGACCGGTTCCGTTGGCGACGACCTCGGCGAGCGCGGCCAGCGCCGCCGAAGGATCCAGCGGAATCAGGCCTTGCGCACTGATGTTCGCCGTCGCGGCCTCCGACGAGGCCATGCCGCCCTGAGCCCACGGGCCGAAGTTGACGCCGGTGGCCGGCAGACCCTGCGCCCGACGCTGTGCCACCAGGCCATCGAGCCACGCATTGGCTGCCGCGTAATTCGACTGTCCCGGTGAACCGAACAGGCTGGACACCGACGAGGACACGATGAAGAAGTCCAGATCGTCGTCCCTCGTCAACCGGTCCAGGTGGCTGGCACCAAAAGCCTTGGGCGTCAACGTGGTCCGGAACCGCTCCAGGCTCTGCTGACCGAGCAGCGCGTCGTCGAGCACACCCGCCAGATGCGCCACGCCGGCCAACGGGGGCAACTCGATTCGGATCCGCTCCAGCAGCTTCGCCACCTCGGCATCGACCCCGACGTCAGCGGTGAAGACGTGAATGCGGGTCTTGTAGCGCTCGGTGATCTCCTCGATCAACGTTTGTGAGTCCGAGTCGGGCGCACGCCGGCTGGTCAGGACGATGTCGCCGGCACCGAGCTGGGCCAGATATGCCGCCGTGTGCAGGCCGATCGCACCGAGTCCGCCGGTGATCAGATAGCTGCGATCGGGCTTCGGCTGCAATGGATTCGGCATCTGCACCACGATCTTGCCGATGTGCCGGGCCTGCTGCATGCGGCGGAATGCCGCCCTGGCTTCGGTGAGGGGGTAGATCTCGGCTGGGAGCGGCGTCCACTCCGTTTCCGACGAGCGCTTGCGCGAGGAGTCGTCGGCTGGGGCCAGACCGTCCGAGATCTCAATGAGCAGATCGCGGATGCGATCGGGCTCGGTGAACATCACGGTGTCCAGCGCGACGATCTCGTAGGCGATGTCGGGCCGGGCCTCGGTCATCTGCTCCGATGACCAGATGTCGCGCTTGGCGATCTCGGCGAAGCGGCCGTTCTGGGCGGTGGCCCGCAGTGTCGCCTCGATGAACCCTTCGCTGGTGAGGCTGTTGAGCACCACATCCACACCCGCACCGTCGGTGTCGGCCAAAATCTGATCGGCGAAGTCGGTTGTGCGCGAGTCGTAGACGTGCTCCACCCCGAGCTTGCGCAGCGTCGACCGCTTGAAGGTGCTGGCGGTGGCGAACACCGTGGCGCCCTTGGCCTGTGCCATCTGGATGGCGGCCAGGCCCACACCACCGCTGGCGGCGTGGATGAGGACCTTGTCCCCGGGCTTGAGTTGCGCCCAGTCGAACGCCAGCCGGACCGTGAGCGCCGCGGCGGGAATCGTCGCGGCCTGCACCGCGCTGATTCCGTCCGGTATCGGTGCCAGGAACTGTGCCGGCACGTTGAACCGACTGGAGAACGCCCCCTGCATCGAGCCGTAGACGCGTTGCCCCACGTCGACTCCGGTGACGCCCTCACCCAATTGCGTGACGATACCGGCGAAGTCACCACCGATCGGTCCGGGATCACCCGGGTAGAGACCCAGGACGTTGAGCACATCGCGGAAGTTGAGGCCCGCCGCCTCCACGCGGACCTGCACGTAGCCCTCGTCGGGTGCCGGCACGTCCTTCTCGGTGATCCGCAAGTTGTCGATCGCGCCGCGCTCGGTGGGCGCCAGCACGTAGTCACCGCCACGCGGGACGGTGAGATGCCCGCTGCGCGCCCACGGCAACAACCGCGACGCCAGCAGCTTCCCTTGGCGCATCGCGATTTCCGGCTCGTCGACCGGCGTGGCCAACAGTGCTGCCAGCATCTGCACGGCCTCGGGTGAACCGTCGACGTCGACGAGCTTGGCGCGCAACGCCGGTTCCTCGTTGATCGTCGTGCGTCCGAAGCCCCACAGCGCACTCTGCACCGGATCGACCGGCTCACCGGACTCGGTGGCCACACCGCGCTCGGTGACGATCCACAACCCGCCGGGCAGTTTCTGTCCGCCCTGCACGGTGTGCACCGCGGACAGCAGATTCTCGATCTCGTTCTCCAGCCGGGCAGACGCGTCGGCAGCGGATTCGGTTGTCCCTGGCGCACCGGCCCGCCACACCACACCGGAGAACGGCAGGCCACGCTCCTGAGCCTGAGTCAGCAGCTGTCCCAACAGTTCCGGATCGGCGGCCCGGTTGACTGGGATGCAGCCCCGAATCTGTGCCGCCAGCTCGTCGAACCCGGCGATCAGCCAGGTGCCGGCGGCGGTTTCGGACCCGTCCTCGCTGGCGGGCGGAGGCGGCAATTCGTTCCAGCCGAGCGTGTAGAGCAGCCGGGTGGCGTCCCCGCCGAGGCCGCGCAGCAAGGCTTCCCGCGGCGCGCGTTTGACGGTGAACTCGCGAATCCCGCCGAGGTGACGGCCATCCCGATCCAGATACTCCAGATCGAACACCTGGGTTTCGCTGTCCAGGGCGCTCTCGTGCCACCGGGCGCGGCAGTAGAAGCGCCGCGGCATCTTCTCCTTCAGCGTCACCTGCCCGTACCGCAGCGGCAGGAACAGATCGTTCACACCCTGTTCGGCCGCGAGCAGCGCCGGGAAGGCCGGGAACGCCACACCGGTGCACAGGTCCATCAGCACCGGGTGCATCGGCTCGGTGCCCAGTTGTTCGGCGAGTTCGGCACCGACCAAGATGTCGCCGATCGCCTCACCCTCCCCGAGCCACAACGACTTCAGGGAACCGGACCAGGTCGGTCCCCAGGCCAGCTCCAGGTCGGCGAAGGTCTCGAACAGTTCCTGTGGACGCATCCGCTCCAGGCGTTCGATCGCCTCGTCCACGGGATCGCTGTCGGCAGCCGGCTCGTCGGCGGCGTCTTCCACACCGGACACGACGGTGCCCTCGGCGTTCAACGACCATTCCGCATCCCGCTCGCCGTACGGGCGGCTGTGTACCTGGAACGTCCATTCACCGCCGGTCTCCACGGGATGCAGCGTCAACTGCACCTCTCGGGAGCTCTTCTCCGGCAAGATGATCGGCTCGTAGAAGAACACATCCTTGGCCCGCGCCGGGGTGCCGACCGCGGCCAGCGCCATAGCCGCGTAGGTGGCGCCGGGGACGACGACGGTGCCGTAGATGACGTGATCGGACAGCCACGGTTGCGACTTGACGGACAACCGGCTGGTGTAGACCGAGTCGCCGGATGCGAGATCCTTACCGCTGCCGAGGATTCCGGAGCCGCCGGAGCCCACCCCACCTTCGACAGCGATCGCCCCGCCCTTTGGCCAGAAGCGGCGACGCTGGAACGGATAGGTGGGCAGTTCGACCCGTCGGCCCGGCCCGCCATGCACGGCGGCGAAATCGGGCCGGTGCCCGCCGACGTAGGCCGCGGCCAGCGCGTCGGCGATCTGACGGCGGTCATCTACGCCCTTGCGCAGCGAGACGATGGCTCGCGGCGCAGGGAGATGTTCGGGCCACACCTGCACCGCGGCCCCGGTCAGCACCGGCTGCGGACCGATCTCCATCAGCACCGAGCAGCCCAGCGCCGCCACGGTGCGCACGCTTTCGGAGAACTGCACGGGCTGGCGGGAATGGCGTCGCCAGTACTGGGCGTCGATCACGGTCTGGGCGGTGAGCACCGCGCCGGTGCGGTTGCAGACCAGCGGCAACGTCGGTGCCGCGTACTGGACTTGGGCCGCAAACGATTCGAATTCATCGAGCACCGGATCGAGTAGTTCGGAGTGGAAGGCGTGGCTGGTCTGCAGCCAGGTGCAGCGAATGCCCTCCTCCTCGAACCTGGCGACCGCCTTCTCCAGATCCTCACCCGGACCGGACAGCACGGTGTTGGGCCCGTTGTAGGCACCGACCGACACCCGCGGGAACTCGCCGGAGATCTGCTCGACCTGCTTGGGGTCGGTGAACACCGCCACCATGCGTCCACCCTCGGGCAGGCTGCCGAACAGTCGGCCGCGGTGGGCCATCAGCCGGGCGCCGTCCTCGAGGCTGAACACCCCGGCCACGCAGGCCGCCGCGTACTGCCCGACGCTGTGCCCCAGCACCACGTCGGGTTGGATGCCCCAGGACTGCCACAGCCGGGCCAGGCCCATCTCGACGGCGAAGAGCGCCGGTTGCGCATACGAGGTGTGCCGCAGCGTTTCCGCCGCCTCACCACCGGTGGCGAACATGACCTCCAGCAGCGGTTTGGGCAGGATGTCGGCGACTGCTTCGGCGCAGCGGGTCACGGTTTCGGCGAATACCGGTTCAGCGTCGAACAATTGACGTGCCATCCCCGGATGTTGACTGCCCTGACCGGTGAACAGCCAGGCCGTCGTCGGGTGATTCGTGTGCTCACCGCGGAGCACACCGGGTCGCGTGCGGTTCTCGGCCAGGTCGGCCAGACCCATGCGGGCGTCGTCGATCGAATCGACGACCAGCGCGGCGCGGTGCTCGAAGTGGGAGCGGCCCGTTCCGGCGGTCAGGCACACATCGGCGATGTCGACGTCCGGGTGGGCGTCCAGCCAGTTCTCGTAACGGCGGGCCAGGGACACCAGTGCTTCCGGTGACCGGGCCGACAGCGCAAGCACATTGGCGGTGGACTGCTCGGCGGGGTCGACGGGTGCCGGGTCGTCGCCCGCGGCGGGCGCCTCCACCGTGGCAGTCGGTGCCTCTTCGATGAGCACGTGGGCGTTGGTGCCGGTGAATCCGAAGGAGCTCACCCCGGCCCGACGCGGCCGGCCGTTGGTCTGCCACGGCAGCGCCTCGTTGACCACCCGCACCGACAGGGAGTCCCACGGAATGTGCGGCGACGGGTTGTCGAAGTGCAGGCTCTGCGGCAACACCTCGTTCTGCAAGGACAGCACAACCTTGATCAATCCGGCGGCGCCCGAGGCGGATTCGGTGTGGCCGATGTTGGTCTTCACCGAGCCCATCAGCAGGGGCCGGTCGGCGGCGCGGGAGCCGCCGTAGGCGGCCGCGGCCGCCTGGACCTCGATCGGGTCACCCAGTGGCGTGCCGGTGCCGTGCGCCTCGAGGTAGTCGACGTCACCGCCGGACAGTCCGGCGCGGGCCAGCACCGAGGTGATGAGCCGTTGCTGCGCACCGCCGTTGGGCACGGTCAGGCCGCTGGACGCACCGTCCTGGTTCACCCCGCTGGCCGGGATGACGGCGCAGATTCGGTCGCCGTCGCGTTGGGCGTCACTGAGTCTCTTGAGCACGAGGATGCCGCAGCCTTCGCTGCGCACGTAACCGTCGGCGGAGGCGTCGAACGTCTTGCAGCGCCCGACCGGGGACAGCATCCTGGCGCGGGAGGCGGCGATGACGGTCACCGGGCTCAGCAGCACGTTGACCCCACCGGCCAGGGCCATGTCGCAGTCCCCGGAGTGCAACGCCTGCACGGCCTGATGCACGGCCACCAGCGCTGAGCTGCAGGCGGTGTCCACGGCCACTGCCGGGCCTTCGAAGCCGAGGGCGAAGGCCACCCGGCCCGAGATGGCGTTGAGGGCGTTACCGGTGATGAAGTGCGGTTCGATCTTGTCGATCGGTTCGGCCGACAACAGGTGCGCGTACTCGTTGGCGGCCACCCCGGTGAAAATGCCGGTCCGGCTGCCGCGCAAGCTGGCCGGTGAGTACCCGGCTCGCTCCAGGCCCTCCCACACCGTTTCGAGCATCAGCCGCTGCTGCGGTTCGATCCACACCGCTTCGCGGGGTGAGATACCGAAGAACTCGGGATCGAATCCGTCGATGCCATCCAGGAATCCGCCGAAGCGGGTGTAGGTCTTGCCCGGGGCGTCCGGGTCGGGATCGTAGAACTCGTCGATGTCGAACCGGTCTTCCGGGACTTCCCGGATCGCGTCGACACCACCGGACAGCACGTCCCAGAACGCTTCGGGGTTGGGCGCTCCGGGGAAGCGGCACGACACCGCGATGATCGCGATCGGATCGTCGGTGCGCGAGGCCACCGATGCCGGTGCCGCCGCGGCAGGCGCCTGCTCACTGAGTCCGAGCACGTCGCCGAGCAGCCAGTCGGCCGCATCGGACAACCGTGGGTGATCCATCACCAGGGTGACCGGAATCTCGTGGCCCAGACCGGTTTCCAGGCGGCGCCGAAGTTCGACGGCCATCAGTGAATCCATGCCGAGGTCGAAGAACCCGGCGTCCTCACGGATCTCGGCAGCGTCCACGCGGGTCACCTCGGCCACGGCGTCGCGCAGGTAATCGGTCAGCAGCTTCTTGCGCTGCTGCACCGGCGCACTTGCCAGCCGTTCGACCAGCTGAGTCTTGCCGGACGCGGTGGCGACCCCGGCTGCGGACGACTGGGTGGGCACTTCGCGTTCCAGCTCCGCGAGGAACGCCCGCCGCCCGGCCTGCTGGTAGAGCGGTAGGAAACGCGCCCAGTCGACCCGGGCGATGACGCCCTGGGCCAGTCCCTGGGTCGAGCCCTGCCCCGCCGACGCCACCACATCGGCCAGGCCGGCCAGCGCGTCGGCCGGCGACAGCGTGCGGATTCCGCGCTGTTCCAGTCGTGCCCGGGATTCCGCGTCGGCCATGCCCGCCGACCAGGGGCCGAAGTTGACGCTGGTCGCAGCGACGCCGTGGTCCCGCAGCCGCCAGGCCAGGCCGTCCAGGAAGGCGTTGGCTGCGCTGTAAGCGGTCTGCCCGAATCCGCCCCACACCGAGGCGATCGAGGAGGTGTTGACGAAGAAGTCGAGCTTCAGGTCCGCGGCGGCCTCACTCAGATGCCAGGCACCCCAGACCTTTCCGGAAAAGACGCGGTCGACTTCGGCGTCGGACAGGTCGCTGATCGCGGTGGTGCTGTTCTCGCCGGCGGCGTGGACGATGCCGGCCAGCGGCGGCAGTTCGGCCCGCACGGTGGCGAGCAACCGTGCGACGTCGTGTGCGTCGGCGACGTCGGCGGTGATGACCCGGACGGTGCAGCCGTACTGCTCGCTCAGCGTGTCGATGCGCTGCTGAGCGGTCTCACCGGCCGGGCGCCGGCTGGTCAGCACCAGCTGTTTGGCGCCGTGGGCGGCCAGGTATGCGGCGACCTCCAGCCCGATGGCGCCGAGGCCTCCGGTCACGAGGTAGCTCGCGTCGTCGCGCAACGGCAGCGGTGTACCGCTGGGTAGCTGCTCACGCCGGACCAGCCGCGGAACGTAGACCGCGTCATCACGCAGCGCGATCTGGTCCTCGCGGGCGGCCGCATCCTGCGGCGTGGTCACCCGGTCGATGAGTCGCGACCACTCGTCGGCGCTGCCGTCGTGCAAATCGGCCAACCCGCCCCACAGCTGTGGAAGCTCCAGGGCCGCGGCCCGCCCGAAACCCCACAGGCAGCTCTGGTCCGGCGCCACGGTGTCGGTGTCGGTGACGCGTTGTGCGCCGCGGGTCGCCACCCAGATGGGGCTGCGCAGTTCGGCGGCCGCCGCGGCACGGAACAGCCGCAGCGTCCCGCCCAGGATCCGGTGCTGCATCCGCAACAACGACTGCATCGACGGTGCGCTCTCGGAGTCGACCGCCGCCACGTGCAGAACGTGCAGCGGCGCATCGTCGGCTGCCGCCGCACGCAACACTTCGGCCAGGTCTGCCTCGTCGGCCTCAGAGTCCGGCAACCCCACGAACCGGTGCTGGTGACCACGCGCGCTCAATGCCTCGGCCAGCGGTTGCACTGCCGCGGACTCCTCGCCGATCAGGATCCAGGTGGCCGCGCCGGCGGCCGGGCCGGACAGTGCGGCGGGGGACTTCTGCCAGCGGAACTCGTACCGGTCGTCGGCGATGGATTGTGTGGTGCGTTGGCGGTTGTGTTGGGCGGCAAGCTTGGTCAGCACATCCACGACCTGGCGGTCGCCGCTGTCCCCGCCGATCAGGGTGGCCAACTCGTCGAGCCGGCCATCCTCGAGCAGGCGTACGGCCTCGGTCCGCGGACCGCCGAGATGCTGGAGCTGGTTGGGGCGTTCCCGGTCGTCGCGGTACCAGTACTGGCGGTGCTCGAAGGGATAGGTCGGCAGGTCGAGCTTGCGGGCGTGGGCGGGGCGCAGCGCGTCGAAATCGGGCAGGTGCCCCAGGACGTACGCGTCGGCGAGGGCTTCGGTGATCTGGCGGTGATCGGTGGTGTTGCGGCGCAGCGAGGTGATCACCCGCGGCGCGGTGGCCGGGTCGGGCCAGGCGCTCAGGGCGGCCGCGGTGAGCACCGGGCGCGGGCCGATCTCCAGCAGCAGCTTGCAGTTCAGGTCGGCCAGTGTCTGCACGCTCTTGGCGAACTCCACCGGTTGCCGCGCGTGCCGGCGCCAGTAGGCACCGTCGAGCTTGACGCTGCGGCCCAGCGCGGCGCCGGTGCGGTTGTCGATCAGAATGCGTTGCGGGGCAGTGCAATCGACCCGGCTCGCGGCGGCTTCGAACTCGTCGAGGATCGGCTCGAGCAGCGCCGAGTGGAACGCGTGGCTGGTCTCCAACCAGTCACACCGCACGTTGTCGGTGGCCAAGCGGGCCACTGCCTGCTCCAGATCCGTTGCGGGCCCGGACAATACGGTGTTTGCACCGTTGTACGCGGCCACCGACAGGCTCGGGAACTCGTCGGTCAGGCCTTCGACCCGTTCCGCGTCGGCGAACACCGCGACCATCCGGCCACCGGCGGGCAGGCTGCCGAACAGCCGGCCGCGTTCGGCCATCAGCCGGGCGCCGTCCTCGATGCTGAACACGCCCGCGACGCAGGCCGCCGAGTACTGACCGACACTGTGTCCGAGCACCACGTCCGGCTCGAAGCCCCAGGACTGCCAGAGCCGGGCCAGTCCCATTTCCACGGCGAACAACGCCGGCTGCGCGTAAGACGTCTGTCGCAGCGTCTCATCGCTGTCCGGCCCGTCGACATCGAAAATGACATCCAGCAACGGCTTTTCGAGAATACCATCGACGGCGGCGGCACATTGCCGCACGGTCTCGGCGAACACCGGCTCGGTGTCGAACAATTCCTTGGCCATGCCGGGGTACTGGCTGCCTTGTCCGGTGAACAACCAGGCCGTCTTGGGCTTGTCGTACGATTCGCCGCGCACCAGGCCGGGGGCCGGGCGGTCGTCGGCGAGTGCCCCGAGCAGTTCGAGGGCAGACTCGCGTGAGTTCACCACCAGGGCGGCCCGGTGCTCCAGATGTGCCCGTCCGGCGCCCGCGGTGTGGCACACGTCGGCCAGACCGGCCTCCGGGTGCGCGGACAGCCAGCTGCGGTACTGATCGGCGAGCTGGACCAGTGCGTCCGGGGTGTGCGCCGAGAGCGGCAGGATGCTGAACTTTGCGCTCGACTGCTCGCTCGGTGTCGGGGCGACGGATTGCTCGGGAGCCTCTTCGAGGATCACGTGCGCATTGGTCCCGGCGAAGCCGAACGAACTGACCCCGGCGATCCGGGCCCGGCCGTTGCGTTCCCAGGGAATGGTTTCCTTCACCACCTCCACCGCCAGCCGATCCCACGGGATGTGCGGCGAGGGGTTTTCGAAGTTGAGGTGTTTGGGCAGCGTCTCGTTTTCCAGCGCCAGGATGACCTTGATGACGCCGGCGATGCCGGCGGCCGCCTCCAGATGCCCGATGTTGGTCTTGGCCGACCCGATCAGCAGCGGCCGGTCGGCTTCGCGCCCCGCACCGAGCACCGCGCCCGCGGCCTGGGCCTCGATCGGATCGCCCAACGACGTCCCGGTGCCGTGCGCTTCGAGGTATCCGACCTCGCTCGGCGACACGCCGGCGCGCCGGAGCGCATCGGCGATAACTTGTTGCTGGGCCACCCCGTTTGGCACGGTCAGGCCGCCTGATGCGCCGTCCTGGTTGATTGCGCTGCCGCGGATCACCGCGCGGATCCGGTCGCCGTCACGGACGGCGTCCTCGAGGCGTTTGATGACGATGACGCCGCAGCCCTCGCCGCGCACATAGCCGTCTGCGGCGGCGTCGAACGTCTTGCATCGGCCGTCGGGGGCCAACATGTGAGCGTTGGAGAACGTGATCATCGTCGCCGGGGTGAGCAGGACGTTCGCGCCGCCGGCCAGGGCCAGGTCGCATTCACCCAGCTGCAACGCCTGGCAGGCCTGATGGATGGCCACCAGTGACGAGCTGCACGCGGTGTCGACGGCGACGGCCGGCCCCTGCAGGCCGAGCCGATAGCTGATCCGGCCGGCGGCCGCGGCGTTCGACGTCCCGATGGCCATGTAGGCCTCGATCTCGGGATAGGTCAGCTCGTCGGATGCCATGCCCAGGTAGTCGTGAGTGGCCAGCCCGACGAACACGCCGGTATTGGATTTCGCAAGAGAAGTCGGCGCGGTACCCGAGTGTTCCACTGCGCGCCAAGCGGTCTCGAGCAAAAGCCGGTGCTGCGGATCCATCAGCCGGACCTCGCGGGTCGACATGCCGAAGAACGGCGCGTCGAAGCCCGTCACATCGTCGACGAATCCGGCTCGGCGGGTCACCACCTTGCCCGGTGCTCCGGGCTCGGGATCGAAGAATTCATCGACGTCCCAGCGATCTTCCGGAACCTCGGTTATCGCTTCACGGCCCTCGCGCAGAAGATCCCAGAATTGGTCGGCATCTTGGGCTCCGGGGAACCGGGCCGCATAGCCGACGATCGCGAAGCGTGGCGCGAGTTCGATTGGAAGATCGGCCGATTCCATGCCGGTGTACTCCTTGTATCGTCGGTCATGTCGCGGCCCGCAGCCGCATGTTTTGACCCCTGCGGCCACACGCCGCACGCCAACCCCCGTCGGACACTATTGCATGTGCATCGGTGACATGCGAGGGTGTTCCGGTCGAAGATTTGACCGGACTTCGGGGGATGGCGGTCGCCTATCTGGGAGGACGGCGCTTTGCGCATTGGGCAGATAACCGTTGGCGCACTTGATGAATGGACGTTGAGTGGCGGTTCGGTGACTTCTTGGCATCCGACTGTGGAAGCCCAGGAAAAGGCAAGCCGGGCACCGGTCAGTTCAGTGCCGGTCAGTTACATGCAAAGTCAACACCTTCGAAACTATTGCGAACGCAAAGTATTGGGGCTGAACTTTTCTCGGCAGATCATCGCCAGCTGTGAAGTGGCTGGGAAGTGTGACATAGCAGCGATGGATCAGGCCGTCAACGCCTACCTCCGCCGGCACGACACCTTCCGCAGTTGGTTCAAGCAGGTGGATGACGGCGAATTCATCCGGCATGCGCTCGAAGACCCGGCTGACATCGAATTCATCCCGGTCGATCAGGGCGTCATGACCGTCGACGAAATACGTGCCCACGTCATCGATATTCCGAATCCGCTGGAGTGGGGCTGTTTCACGTTCGGGGTAATCCAGAACGAGGAGCACTTCACTTTCTTCGCCGCGATGGATCACGTGCATGGCGATGCCACATTGATCGGCACCACAATGCTGGAAGCAAACGGCATGTATTCGTCGCTGAGCGGAACCGGCCAAGCACTCACATTGCCCGATGCCGGAAGTTTCGACGATTTCTGTATTCGCGAGCGTGACTACACCGCGGAGTTGACCGTGGACTCGCCGGGCGTCCGCGCCTGGATCGAGTTCGCTGAGAACAACCGAGACGGGTTCCCGGAATTCCCACTGCCACTGGGCAATCCGCTGGAGGCCACCAGCAGTGACATGACCTCCGAAGTGCTGATGAATCCTGCGCAGACCGAACGCTTCGAGGCGGCCTGCACAGCAGCCGGGGCACGCTTTGTCGGTGGCCTGTTCGCCTGCCTCGGACTGGTGGAACACGAATTTACCGGCGCACTCACGTATTACGGGCTCACGCCGAGAGATTCCCGAACCGCGAGCGACAATTTCATGACGCAAGGCTGGTTCACCGGCCTGATTCCGATCACGGTTCCGGTGGCGGCGACGTCGTTCAGTGACGCCGCCTGGGCCGCACAGGCGTCATTCGATTCGGGTCTGGATTTGGCGCGAGTGCCGTATTACCGGGTGCTGGAGTTGGCGCCCTGGTTGAACTGGCCGCGTCCCAACTTCCCGGTGTCGAACTTTTTGCACGGCGGCGCGGCGCCGCTCAACGCGATCCTCGCCGCGGCCGACATGGGGCTGGCCAACAACATCGGCATCTATCCCGACGGGCGCTTTTCCTACCAACTGACCATCTACATTTTCCGCTACGGCGAGGGCACGGTCATGGCGATCATGCATCCCGACAACCCTGTCGCCAAGAAGTCGGTCACCCGCTACATGGCGGCGATGAAGTCGGTGGCTTCGCGCGTCGCCGACACCGGTCAGTGGGGCCGCGTCGCCTAGCGGAGCGTTGTTCATGGTCAAGGATTTTCTGCTCGGCCTCACCTTCGGGGCGAAGGTGAGGGTGACATGCGACGGCTAGCTGACCTGGTGGTGCGATGGCCGTGGGTGGTCATCGGGGTCTGGGCCACATTGCTGGTTGCCCTGCCGCTGTCATTCCCGTCGTTGGGTGCGATGGCCGAGAAGCATCCGCTGACCATCCTGCCCGCTGACGCACCGTCGAGTGTCACCGCGGCGAAGATGACCGAGGCGTTCCACGAACCGGGCAACGACGACCTGCTGTTGGTGGCGCTGATCAACGAGGACGGCCTCAAGCCGGACGACGAGGCGGTGTACCGCAAGCTGGTCGACGCGTTGCGCGACGACCAGGCCGACGTGGTGAGCGTGCAGGATTTCGTCGCCACCCCGCAGTTGCGTCCGTTCCTGACGAGCAAGGACAAGACCACCTGGGTGTTGCCGGTCGGCCTCAAGGGGGAGTTGGGCACCCCGCGGGCGATCGAATCGTTCAACCGGGTTTCCGAGGTCGTCGAACGCAGTACCGCAGGCAGTCCACTCGCCGTGCACCTGACCGGTCCCGCGGCCACCGCCGCGGACCTCACCGTCGCGGGTGAACACGATCGGCTGCCGATCGAGATCGCGATCGCCGTCCTGGTCCTTGCAGTACTGCTACTGGTCTATCGCAGCGCCGTCACGATGCTGCTGCCGTTGGTGACCATCGGATCCTCACTGCTCATCGCACAGTCCCTGGTGGCGGGCTTCTCCCACCTCACCGGGGCCGGAGTGTCGAATCAATCGGTTGTGTTCCTCAGCGCGATCATGGCCGGCGCGGGGACGGATTACGCGGTGTTCCTGATCAGCCGCTATCACGACTATCTGCGGTTGGGGAAGGATTTCGACGAGGCCGTCCGGGCGGCGATGGCCTCGATCGGGAAGGTGATCACCGCTTCGGCGGCGACGGTCGGGCTGACGTTTCTGCTGTTGAGCTTCACCAAGATGGGTGTGTTCCGCACCGTCGGCACATCGGCGGCGATCGGGATCGGCGTCGCCTACCTGGCTGGGCTGACGCTGCTGCCGGCCATCCTGGTGCTCGTCGGGCCGCGCGGCTGGGTCAAGCCGCGGCGGGAGCTGACCTCCCGGTTCTGGCGCCGTTCGGGTATCCGCATCGTGCGCCGGCCGGTGCCGCACCTGGTCGCCAGCCTGCTGGTGTTGGGGCTGTTGGCCGGTGCCGCGATCTTCGCGCAGTACAACTACGACGACCGCAAGGTTGTGGCGGCAGATGCGCCGAGTTCGATCGGTTATGCCGCGGTGGAACGCCACTTCCCGATCGCACAGTCCATCCCCGAATACATCCTGATCCAATCGCCGCACGATCTCCGGACCCCGCGTGCTCTGGCGGACCTGGAACAGCTCGCCTCGCGCGTCGCGCAGCTGCCCGACGTCGGCCTGGTCAGCGGCATCACCCGCCCCCTGGGCGAGGTGCCCCGGGAATTCCGGGCCACGTTCCAGGCCGGCATCGTCGGGACCCGGCTGGCCGACGGGTCCGATCAGATCGACCAGCGCAGCGGTGACCTGAACCGGTTGGCGGCCGGCGCCAACACGCTGGCCGGCAGCCTGGCCGACGTACGCACCCAGATCAACCAGATCGCGCCCAGTCTGCAGAGCCTGGTCGACACCTTCTCCTCGGTGCGAACCGAATACGGCGGCGACAAGCTGGTCCACGATGTCGAGGTCGCGGCCAAGCTCGTCGACAGCATCAACGCGCTGTCCAATTCGATGGGCTACAACTTCTCCGCGGTCAAGAACATGTTCGCCTGGATCGGCCCGGTGTTGGCGGCGCTGCAGAACAACACGGTCTGCGACAGCAACCCGTCGTGCAGTGAGACCCGCATCCAGTTCCAGCGGCTGATGGATGCCAACAACGACGGCAGCCTCGACCAGATCAACGACCTGGCGCATCAACTCCAAGGTGTCGGTGACAAGCAGACCCTCAACGCCACGGTCACCAAGCTGAACAAAGCCCTGGCCAGTGTCAGCAAGGCCGTCGGCACCATGGGGCTGAACAAGCCCGGCGGCCCGCAGGCAGGTCTGCGGGATCTGCAGCAAGGGGCCAACCGCCTGGCCGGGGGGAGCCGCGAGGTGGCCGGCGGCGTCGACGAACTCGTCAAGCAGATCAAGGTGATCTCGGCCGGGTTGGACCAGGCCTCGTCATTCCTGCTGTCCATGCGCAACGAGGCTGCGGACCCGGCGCAGGCGGGGTTCAACATCCCGCCCGAGGTACTGGGCCTCGACGAGTTCAAGAAGGCCTCCGCGGCTTACGTCTCGCCGGACGGCCGCTCGGTGCGGTATCTGGTGCAGACCAAGCTCAACCCGTTCAGTTCCGAGGCGATGGACCAGGTCAACGAGATCCAGGACATCGCCCGCGGCGCCCAACCCAACACGACGCTCGCCGACGCCTCGATCTCGATGGGCGGATTCCCAGCCGCCCTGCGGGACACCCGCGACTACTACCAGCAGGACATCCGGTTCATCATCATCGCGACCCTCATCGTGGTGCTGCTGATCCTGATGGTGCTGCTGCGCTCCCTCGTCGCACCGCTCTACCTGGTCGGTTCGGTGGTGATCTCGTACTTCGCCGCACTCGGTATCGGGGTTCTGGTGTTCCAATCCCTGTTCGGTCAGCAATTGCACTGGAGCGTGCCCCCATTGGCGTTCGTGGTGCTGGTCGCGGTGGGTGCCGACTACAACATGCTGCTCGTGTCACGAATGCGGGACGAGTCGTCACACAGCATGCGGTTCGGCGTGATTCGCACCCTCAGTTCGACCGGTGGGGTGATCACCGCGGCCGGGCTGATCTTCGCGGCCTCGATGGCCGGTCTGCTGTTCTCCACCATCGGCATGGTGATCCAAGGCGGGTTCATCATCGGGGTGGGGATTCTGCTGGACACCTTCGTGGTCCGCACCATCACGGTGCCGGCCGTCGCCACGCTGATCGGGCGGGCGAACTGGTGGCCGTCACGCGCGGGGGTCTCGAAGCCGCTGCGTAGATCGGCGGCCGGCGCGTGATGGCGGCGGGAAGCGCACCGAGGCGATGTATGGGAAACTACGAAACGAAGCGATGCGGGCAGGGGCAGAGATGAAGAAGCTGATCGCTGGAATCACGGTTCTGGTAACTGCCGGTGTCACAGGATGTTTCGGTGTCGGGTCGGCCAGCGCCGACGATACCCGGGCCCCCGGTGGCCCACCGGCTCCCGCGCCGGCCGACCCGGGCACCGCCTATGCCCTGGGCGGCGCCCACGTCCTGGGGATTCCGTATGACGAATACATCCGGATGACCGGTGAGCACTGGTTCCCCGGCATGAAGCGGGTGAAGGTCGACTACCCGGCAGGCCAGGTTCAGGGCCACACCCTGGAACGCTTCTTCCCCGGGATCGGTGCGATCGGTGAGCAGATCTATCCCGGCATCGGTCTCGACGGGCCCAGCATCGGTGAATCGGTCGACGAAGGCGAGGGAAACCTCGACGCGGCCATCCGTAGCGGTGGCCACGGAACCGCGATGGGATTGTCCGAGGGCGCGCTCGTGCTCAATGCCGTGAAGGCCCGCCTCGTCAACGACCCGACCGCTCCGCCGCCGGATCAGCTGACCTTCGCGACGTTCGGTGACCCGATCGCCAGGCATCCGTTCGGCGAGAGCTTCCTGACCCAGAACTTTCCCGTCGGCAGCGTGGTGCCGTTCATGGATTACCGGATACCGGCCCCCGTGGAAAGCCAGTACCACACCGATCAGTTCATCTCGGCCTACGACAGCATCGCCGACTGGCCGGACCGGCCGGACAACTGGATGAGCGTCATCAACGCGATCGCCGGACTGGCCACCGGGCACACCGCGATCGCCTTCACCAATCCGAGCAACGTTCCCCCGCAGAACATTCGGACGACGGTGAACTCCAAGGGTGCGACGACGACGACGTACCTCGTCCCCGAAGAACACCTGCCACTGGTGTTGCCCTTCAAATACCTCGGCTACGACCAGGACACGCTCAACAAGCTGGACGCGATCCTCAAGCCCCGGGTCGACGCGGGCTATTCCCGTAACGACGATCCGGCCACCGCACCCGTCACGGTGGATCCGGTGAACGGCTTCGACCCCGCAGAAGTCACCGCACCGGCCAACGAGGCCACGTTCGGTGGACAAACCGACCCCATTTCCGAGATTGCCAACGGTGCCCTGTCGTTGCTCGGCGGGCACTGACACCGACACCGACGGATTCCACGAGTAGTACGGACGTGATATGACGCCGACGCCCCTGCCCCAGTCCACCATCCTCTCGATGCTGCACGGACGTGCCAGCTTGCGCCCCAACGACATTGCCTTCACCTTCACCGAGTACGCCGACGACCCGGCCGGGGTCGCGGAGACGGTGACGTGGTCGCAGCTGTCCCGCCGAACGATGAGTGTGGCCCGCACGATCCGGCGCAGCGCCGCCGTCGGGGACCGCGCGGTGATCCTGGCCCCACAGGGCCTGGAATACATCCTGGCCTTCCTCGGCTCGATGCAGGCCGGGCTCATCGCGGTGCCGCTTCCGCTGCCGCATCGCGGCTCCAGCCACGACCGGGTGAGCGCGGTGTTCACCGACACCCGGCCCGCGGTGGTGTTGACCACCTCCGCGGTCGCCGAGGACGTCGGTGACTACGTCGATCAATCCCGGTTGGACACGGCGCCCAAGATCCTCGAGGTCGACTTGCTGGATCTGGATGCTCCGGCGGGTGCGGATGACGACATCGAAACCGACACGGTCGAGTACCCCACGACGGCGTATCTGCAGTACAGCTCGGGCTCGACCCGACTGCCGACCGGCGTGATGATCTCGCATCGCAATCTGCAGGCGAACTTCGAGCAGTTGATGCGCGGTTTCTTCACCGACGTGCTCAGCCGGTCTGTCGCCGAGGCCACGGTCGTGTCGTGGTTGCCCTTCTATCACGACATGGGGTTGGTACTGGGCGTCTGCGCACCGATCCTCAGCGGATTCCCCGCTGATCTGATGAGCCCGGTCGCCTTCTTGGAGCAGCCGGCCCGATGGGTGCGGGCGTTGGCGTCGAGCCCGAATACCTTCTCGGCCGCCCCCAACTTCGCCTTCGATCTCGCCGCCCGCAAGACGAAGGACGCCGACCTGACGGGTCTGGACCTCGGCGGGGTACTGGGCATCATCAACGGCGCCGAGCGGGTCGAGCCGGGCACGTTGGAACGGTTCTCAGATCGATTCGCGCACTTCAACTTTCGTGACGAGATGCTGCGTCCGTCGTACGGGATGGCCGAGGCTACCGTGTTCGTGGCGACGGGCACGTGGAACGAATCCTCGGGGGCGGTGGCGTTCGACACCGACGAACTGTCGGTGGGACGCATCCGCCGGTCGACGCGGTCGGCCGGCACGTCGCTCGTCAAATACGAGCTGCCGCAATCGCCGATCGTGCGGATCGTCGACGTCGACACCCACCGCGAGTGCCCGCCGGATGTGGTGGGCGAGATCTGGGTGCACGGCGACAATGTCGCGTCCGGTTACTGGAGCCGGCCTGCCGAGGAGCAACAGTGCTTCGGCGCCACTCTCGTCGACCCGACCCCGGGCACGGTCGAGGGCCCCTGGCTGAAAACCGGAGATCTGGGTTTCGTCTCCGAAGGCCACCTGTTCATCGTCGGGCGCATCAAGGACCTGCTGATCATCCGCGGTCGCAACCACTATCCCGAGGACATCGAGGCAACCGTCCAGCAGATCACCGGCGGCCGGGTGGCGGCCATCTCCGTCCCGGTGAACAGCACGGAGAAACTCGTCACCGTCATCGAGCTCAAGAAGCGCGGGGAGGAGGCGGTGCATTGGCTCACCGGGCTCAAGAGTGAGGTCACCTCGGCGATATCGAACGCGCACGGCTTGAACGTCGGCGACCTGGTGTTGGTGCCGCCCGGGTCGATACCGACGACGACGAGCGGCAAGATCCGACGGGCGGCCTGCGTGGAGCAGTATCGGCAGGACGAGTTCGCCCGGTTGGATGCCTGAGCTTGTTTACATGCCGATGAGGCCGGCGACCAGCAGCACACAACCGACCGTGGCGACCACCGCGGCCACCTTGCGGTGGCGTTGCGTCTGAAGCCATTCGTGCAGGGCTGACAGCGCGGCGCGGGTCCGCTCGGGAGCCAGCAGGTAGGAAATCAGCGGGATCTCGACGAGCCCGAATGCCACCACGTTGAACAGCAGCAGCGCACCGACCTGGGTGGCGGCCGCGGCACCCGAGGCGACGATGAGCGCGAGCGCGGCGAGATAGTCGACCGACGGTAGGGCGATGCCGAGGCCCGCGGCGCTCGCCGTCCACAGCGAATGACCGCCCAACAATTGCCTGGCGCGGGTCACGAGCTGCCCGGGTTCCCGATCGGGTTTCGGAGTGAACATCCTCGCGGGCCGGCCGGCGGCCAGGACCGCCGCGGCCAGCAACGCCGCCGCTCCCACCGCGAGCTGAACCCTGGGCAGCGTGAAATGGGACGAGCCCAGTGCCGGCCGCAGGATGAACAGCACCACCACTCCGACCGCGGTGCCCATCGCGAATCCGCCGATCAGGAAGGCCAGCAACTGCAGCAGCGGACGCGGCCGGTTGAGCATCACGATCGTCATACCGATCCGAAACGGCTCCAGGCTGACTGCCGCGGCCATCACCAGGAGCGTGATCCACATGATGGGCGCCAACTTACTCCGCCAACGTTGTCCCGCTGGCCGCACCCGGACCTGGGCGGTGTGGGTCGGCACATGTGAAGATGGAGGTGTTATGAGTGCAACAGAATTGAGCCCGACGTCGCTGCGTGAAGCGTTCGGCCACTTCCCGTCCGGTGTCATCGCGATCGCTGCCGAGGTAGAGGGCACCCTGGTCGGCTTGGCCGCCAGCACCTTCGTACCGGTGTCGCTGGACCCGCCGCTGGTGTCGTTCTGCGTGCAGAACTCGTCGACCACCTGGCCCAAGCTGAAGGATCTTCCGTCGCTGGGGATCAGTGTGCTCGGGGAGTCCCATGACGCCGCGGCACGCGCCCTGGCCGCCAAGACCGGGGACCGCTTCGCCGGGCTTCAGACCGAGTCACGTGAGTCCGGCGCGGTGTTCATCCACGGCACGAGCGTGTGGCTGGAGAGTGCCATCGAGCAGTTGGTGCCCGCCGGCGACCACACCATCGTGGTGCTGCGGGTCAGTGACATCACGGTCAACGCCGAGGTGGCGCCGATCGTCTTCCACCGCAGCACGTTCCGCAAGCTCGGCGCCTGAGCTTCCGGTTCGGGTCAGGGCCGCGCGGCGAGCTCGTCGCGGTACTTGGCGATGCGCTGTTCGATCTCTCCGGCATCGGCGGGGCGGCCCTCTTTCCGGGCCAGCTCCGCCCGGGCCGACAGTTCCCGGATCGCGGTGCGGATCTCGTTGACGCTGTGGATCTGTCCCATGCTCATGGAGCTGCCTTTCAATGCTGATTTCGGCTGATTGGCTGCTTTCCGGCGAGCCTACCCGCCGATTCGAGGATCGGCTCAAACCTCCTGCAGCCCGATGATCACTTTGCGGAACAACTGCGCACCGGCGTCCTTCTGAGCTGGCGGGCACGTGACATTCACAATCATTCCCCGGACCAGACCGTAGTAATCGCACTCCTCGGTCTCGGTCGTCGTCAGGGCGAAGGAGTCGTCGGCGGCCGATTCCGGCGCGGCCGTCACCAGATGGTCCAGGGTCCGCGTCTTGGTCTCGATGACCTGACCGTTCTTGCTGACGACGGTGGTCACCTTGGCGCCCTTGCAGCGCTCGTACCACTGGCGGCTGAAGTCGAGGCTGGTCGGATCTTTCGACACGAACACCGTCAGCGAGAAGGACTGACTGTCTTCCTTGTTTCCGCCCGGATCGTCGACGGGGTACATCAAGCGCGAGATCCGGGAGTCCTTGTAGCGTTCCGGATCTTTGTCGTCACTTCCGAAGTCGTACTTGGCGTTGTACATCGGGTCGTCGTCGGACGTGCAGCCCGCGGGATCGGACGAGAACGTGTACTTGCGGTCGGGGTCGTAGGACGAATCCGTGCCGCGGTCCATCTTCGTGTAGTCGAATTCGGTGTAGCCCGGCGGATACAGCGAATCGAAATCGATCGCGTTGAGGATCATCGTCGGCGGCTTGTCGCTGAGCAGGGGTCTGTCCGTGTCCGGTGCGTCGGCTTGGTCGATCGGCGCTGTACGCGGCCAGGCCAGCCACGCCACCAGTGCGACGGCCAACAGCACCACGACGGCGACGCCCACGCTGCCCACGACGATCGTCCGGCGGGACAGCTTCCGCGCGCGGGCCGCACCTGGCGGTGCCGAGTATGACCACTGGTCGGGCATCCCGTTGGGCCCGGTCACGGCTGCGGTCCTGCGGTACTGCACATGGCGGCGGTCAAATGGCCGAGCGGAGTTCCGTCCGGATCGCAGAACCCCGGACCGTCGGCCGGACGAAGCTCCACGTGATCGGGATATTCCACGGGTCCGTCGGGGCCCGGTGCCTGACCCGGACCTGGGCCTTGACCTGGCGCCGGCGCCGGCGGCGGGGCATCGGCGGGCGCGGGCTGGTTGGGATCCGGCGGGGGCTGCTGCGCCTGCTCTTGTTGCTGCTGAGCCTGGCGCGCGGCTTCCGTCTTCTGTGCCACCTCCCGGTCCTTCATCGTGATGCAGTCCTTCATGCGGGCTTCGTCATCGGGATAGGGGCAGGGGCCGGTCTTCGATTCGGTGAAGTCGATTCCGCCGCCGGGCGCACGTTTGTAGTCGTAGCCGTCGGGTGTCTTCGTCAGCGCTCCGCCTTTGAGCGCCGCCAGCTTGTTGGTCAGCCGCTCGGGTGTTTCGCCGACGAACGCGCGGACGTCGGGGCTCGCGGAGGGGAACGTCGTGAAGCAACCGGTGTCGCCGATGGCCGCGTCCACCGCGGGGCTGAGGATCTCCCGCGCCTTGGTGAAATGGCCCTGTTTGAGTTCGTTGTCGCTCAACTTCTCGGAGATCAGGGCGAAGTTGCCACGCGGCGGGCACGCCTTCGGTTCCTGTTCGTGTGCGGCCTTGAACTGCTCGAAGGCGCCGGGAACGTCGCCGCGCAGCATCAGCAGGTCACCTTGGGCGTGCTTCTCCCGGAAGCCTCGGCCGATGTTGCCGACATCGATCCACTCGAGCGTGTTCTGCATGGCCGCGTCGTCGCGGGCGGCGAACTGACCGGGCAGCTTGTTGCCGAGGATGCCGAGGCTGGCGATCTTGACCGCCAGCAGGAGCAGCAGTACCAGCACGGGAGTCGACCAGAGCAGAAGCGTGCGCCGCAACTGCAGGCGGCTCGGTCGGGCGGCGGCCGGCTTGTGTTCGGTGGCCTGTGCCGCGCTCGACTCGGTGGGTGGGAGCGTCTGCGTCATTTCCGTAGAGTCCCCCTTCGGCGCCGCAGCCAGTGGCCGGCCAGCCCGTACAGTTCGACGCCGAACAGCGCTGCGGCGATCGCGGCGAAGAACCAGTAGAACTCGATCCGGTCCGGGTGCGGGACTTTGGGAACGATCGGGTCGGCCGGGACGGCCTGCGGGACGGCCGAGGGCAGCTCGTCGGCGTCGATCAGCCCGCTCTCACGTTTCTCGAACGGAAGTCCCAGACTGTCGGCCGCGGCGGTCAACGCTTCTTCGTTGAGCGGCACGTCGACGGTGTCATAGTTCTTGCCGGCGTAGACGCGGGGTTTGGTGTCGTTGGTCCCGTAGCCGAACACCGCCCCGCCAGATACCTGAGCCAACGGGATGTCGAATGCCGGGTCGTCGGTGTCACTGCCCGCACCGAAGATGAAGACCAGGTTCGCCGATCCCGGATACCGGCGCGAGGCTGCATTGAGTTGGTCTTTGAGCAGCGAATTGGCTACCGCCACATCGGTTTCCACCACGCCGTCGGTCGATCGTTCGCCGTAGGGTTCGACGTTCTGCAGGAACGGCGCCAGGCTCCACTCGTCGCGGGAGATCGGCCAGTCGACGCGCGCGGTGTCGGCGTAGGAGATGACCGCGAAGCGGGCGTCGGGATACTTGGTCAGCACCACCTGGGCGTCTCTCATCGCGCCCTCCAGTCGGGTTTCGCTGTCGCCGTAGGCGGTTCCTGCCGAACGGCCGAAGCCGTTCGCATTCATGCCGGCCGAGCGGTCGATCACCAGGAACACGTTGATGTTGGATTCCTCGGCGGTGGCGGTCAGCCGAGGCGGGCGTTCGGCGTCGGACTCGTCGCCGAGGCGGGTGGCGGCCAGGCCGAGGCTCAGGATGGCCACCACGGCCATCGTGAGCCGTAGCCATTCGCGGCCGACGGGCATCCTGCCCCGGCGCCGGGCCGTGACGATGGCGGCCGTCACCCGCAGGCCGACGGCCACCAGCACGAGCAGCACGATGAGCCAGATCGGGAACACCGGGGCGACACTGAGTTTCACAGCCGCATCCCCAGCCGTGCGGCGGCAAGTCCGACAGCCGCGATCAACGCGATCTGCAGCAGCAGGTCGGGCACGTCCCATCGGAACGGATGCTTCTGTTCCTCGCGCTGCTCATCGAGTGCCGACGGCGGTGGGTTCGACAGGATCTTGTCGATCGCGCTCGACAGCTCCTCTTTCTGGTTGTCGATCTTCCGCGGTGTCGCGTCGTCGCCGACGATGCCGCCCACCTCGGTGTACAGGTATTGGCGGCCACCGGATTGCTTGACCAGCTTGGTCACGAAGTCGCCGGGATGGGTGCCGGGCACGATCGTGTTCACCTGGATCTTTGTGTCCTTGACGATCTCGGCCAGCATGCCGTCGGAGTACGTGGGCGGGGTGTCGGAGTAGCTCTTGGTGCCGCCCACGTAGAGGATCACCCGGCCGCGACCGTTGTCCGAGCCGACCGCGGGAAGACCCATCGCGCACATCGCGATCGTGTCGTTGATCGACGACCTGGCGTCGGCGTAGCGGTTGTACAGCTCGCTGTCTGACGAAAATGCCGCCGCGGGATTGTCTTTGGCCGACGCGGCCTCGGCGACTTTGGCGATATCGGAGAGGCGTTGTGACACCCATGGCAGGTCGGAGGTGACCGGGAAGTTGCGATAGAACTCCTTGGTCATCCCGATGCGCTGATTGCCGAAGCCGTCCACTTTCTCGCTCACGATGTTCATCAGCTGGGATATGGCAGAGCTGTCGGTCAAGCCGATGTTGTAGAGCGGACCGAAGCACAACATGATGTCGACATTCGGGGTGTCCGACCCGGCCAGCTGCGGTTCGTAGGTTTTGGTCGGGCGCAGGGTGGCACCGATCAGCATGAACACTGCGACGATCGCGAATACCAGCGCCGCGACGGAAAGACGCTCGTGCAGCCGCAGCGCACGTTGATACTCGGGCAGGGTCGTGATCCGGTATGACCGTGCCAGATAAGGCAATTCGCCCTGCCAGCCGAAGCGGGTGCGCCGCATGGCGTACCACACCGCCACCCCGATGGCGATGGCGATCGGCAGCAGCAGGAGGGGCCATTTCACGCCCATGTCAGCACCGCCGTCCGGGCCGCGTCGACGACGCCGGGTACCGACCGCGGATCGGCCTCGTCGAACTGGCCGGTGTAGGTCATCGCCAGCACGTTGAGGGCGGGACCGGCCAGCGGGCTGTGCGCGACATCCGTCGCCGTCATCCGCCGGGCTTGGAAACCGGTGCGAAAGTTGATGAAATTGCGGAAGATCCGGCTGATCTCGTGGAAGGCGTCACGCGTGGACAGCCGGCCCTCATGGTGCAGCTGTTCGATCCTGGTCAGCGACCGGGAGAATTTGAAGCGCAGCACCCGGTAGCTGATGTCGCGGATGACGGGAATTCTCCGGAGCACCTCGATGGGCAGCGTCCACACGATCACCCCGACGATCCAACCGATGATGAGCAACACCAACAGCGCGGCGCCGATCACCCACCACACCGAGTACGGCATCGGTGGAAACAGGAACTCGACCGCATCGTGCATCAGGACCGCCCCTCCGACAGTGCGGACAGGGCCGGCCCGATGTCGGCGCTGGAGGAGATCCGCACACACGGGCTGTCGAGTTGCGCGATGAAGGACTGCCATTCGGCCATCCGGGCCGCCTCCGCCCGGCGATAGGAGTCCAGCACTTTGGCGCCGAGGACCGACGGCGTCAGCAAGGCCCGGCCGGTGGCGACGTCGAGCACTTCGTCGGCAGCATGCGGCTGGCCGAGGATGTCGAGGTCCTCGATCAGGATCCAGTGGATCTCGTTGCGGCCCCGCACCGTCATCGCCGCCGCAACGAGATCCGGTGTGACAGCGGGTTGATCGCAGACGATGTAGATGGCGTAGCGCTTGTCGAGGGTCCCGGCGACGAACTCGAGCTGCCGCACGATGTTGGACGGGTTGCCCACCTCGATGCGCAGGTGGCTGAGCAGGGTCAGCATCTGTTCGAGATGGTCCTCGCCGGTCTTGCCGGGCTCGATCGACGAGCCCCGGTCGTCGCCGTAGACCAGGCTGATCTTGTCGGCCTGCGCAGAGGCCACCAGACCGACCGCGCCGAGCGAGAGGATGGCCAGGTCGCGTTTGCTTTCCCCGCTGGGCGCGTGGGCCAGCAGGTTCGCGCCGGTATCGGCGATCAGCAGGAACTCCTGGGCTTTTTCCGCGACGTAGCGACGGACGACCAGGTGCGTGTTGCGGGCCGAGGCCTTCCAGTCGATGTCGCGGACATCGTCACCGATGGCGTACTCGCGCAGGTCGACGAAATCGTCGGAGCGGCCGAACTGCAGCGAGGTGTGGCCGCCCTCCAGGACCCGGTGTGACCGCAGCCGCATCCCCACGGCCCGAGGGTCGAAGTTGAGGTGGGCGCGGACCCGGTTGAGAATGTCCCCCATCGTGGCTCGTTACGGCGTCGGCACGCGGTGCAGGATGCCGTCGATCAGATACTCGGGGGTGATGCCCTGAGCCGAGGCCTGGAATTTCAAGATGATGCGGTGTCGCAGAACACGTTTTGCGACCGCCTTGACGTCGTCGGGCACGGCGTAGGGCCGGCCTTCCAGTAGTGCGTGGGCGCAGGCCGCCCGGCACAGGGCGATGGTGGCCCGGGGGCTGGCGCCGAACTGGATGAGGTCGGCGAGTTGCGGTTCGAGGTAATTCTTGGGGTGGCGGGTGGCGTTCACGATGTAGCTGGCGTACTTGACGATCGACCGGTCGATGAACACCCGCTTGAACATGGTCTGAAGCCACAGCACGCGCTGCGTATCGAGTTGGCCGTTGCCGGCTTGCGGATGGTTGTCGAAGACCCCGCCGGCGATCCGGGCGATGACTTCCTCTTCCTCGTCGGGGGAGGGGTAGGTGAGGATGTCTTTCAGCATGAAGCGGTCCATCTGTGCTTCGGACAGCTGGTACGTGCCTTCTTGGTCGATCGGGTTCTGCGTCGCGAGCACCAGGAACGGGTTCGGCAGCGGGTAGACGGTTCCGCCGATCGTGGTCTGCCGCTCCTCCATGGCTTCCAGCATCGCGCTCTGGGTTTTCGCCGAGGACCGGTTGATCTCGTCGAGCAGCACGATGTTGGCGTGCACCGGGCCGAACGAGACCTTGAACTCTCCGTTCTTCTGGTCCCAGATCTGGCCGCCGGTGATATCGCTGGGCAGCAGGTCCGGCGTGCACTGAATGCGTTGGAACCGGGCGGACAGGCTCTCGGCGAGGGTCTTTGCCGCTGTCGTCTTGGCCAGTCCGGGAACGCTTTCCAGCAGGACATGGCCGGAGGCGATGAGCCCGATCAGCAGGGACTGCTGCAGTGTCTTCTGGCCGACGATCTTCGCCGACAGGGCGTTTTGCAGGTACTGGACCGTCCCACCGACGCGTTGGAGATCCTCGTGGGACAGCTGAGGCCCGGACAACTGCATGCGTATCCCCCGTCGAAGCGCGCGTGATGTCGATTGAGCCTAACAACGGTCGGGCTGGCGCGGGTACACCAAAATTTTTGTCCCGACGGTGCGTTCAGATCGCGAATTCGTGCCGGATCGCGATCTGAACGCACGCTCGGGGTGACTACTTGTGCCGGAAAAGCTTGTTGCCCAACCACACAATCGGGTCGTACTTGCGGTCGGCCACACGCTCCTTCATCGGGATCAGCGCGTTGTCGGTGATCTTGATGTTCTCCGGGCACACCTCGGTGCAACATTTGGTGATGTTGCAGTAGCCCAGCCCGAACTCGTCCTGGGCCATCTCCTGGCGGTCGGCGACGTCGAGCGGATGCATGTCCAGCTCGGCGATCCGCATGAGGAACCGCGGGCCGGCGAACGCCTGCTTGTTCTCCTCGTGGTCACGCACCACGTGGCAGACGTTCTGGCACAGGAAGCACTCGATGCACTTGCGGAACTCCTGGCTGCGGCCCACGTCCTCCTGTTGCATCCGGTACTCGCCGGGCTGCAGATCCTTAGGTGGCGTGAACGACGGGATCTGACGCGCCTTTTCGTAGTTGAACGACACGTCAGTCACCAGGTCGCGCATCACCGGGAATGTCCGCAGTGGCGTCACGGTGACGGTTTCGGACGGGTCGAACGTCGACATCCGGGTCATACACATCAGGCGTGGGCGGCCGTTGATCTCCGCCGAGCAGGATCCGCACTTACCTGCCTTGCAGTTCCACCGCACCGCCAGGTCCGGGGTTTGGGTGGCCTGCAACCGGTGGATGATGTCGAGCACCACCTCACCGTCGTTCACCTCGACGGTGTAGTCGTGAAGCTCGCCGCCGGTTTCGTCGCCGCGCCACACCCGCAGGTTCGCGTCATACGCACTCATGCTCAGCCCTTCCTATCGGGGTGTTCGGCCAGTTCTTGCTCGGTGTAATACTTTTCGAGTTCGGACAGTTCGAACGTCGCCAGCAGGTCCGCCCGCATGGGCAGCTGCGACTCGGGCGTCACGGTCACGTCCGGCACCACCTGGTCGTCGCCGGACGCGCGGCACACCAGCAGAGTGTTGCGCCAGTTCGCGTCCATCTCCGGATGGTCATCGCGGGTGTGTCCGCCACGGCTTTCGGTGCGGGCCAGCGCGGCCTTGGCGACGCACTCGCTGACCAGCAGCATGTTGCGCATGTCGATGGCCAGGTGCCAGCCTGGGTTGAAGACGCGGCCGCCCTCGACGCTGACGTTGTGCACGCGGGTGCGCAGCTCGGCGAGCTTGGTCAGCGCTTCCTCGATCTCTTCGGCCTTGCGGATGATGCCGACCAGGTCGTTCATGCACTGCTGCAGTTCGGCGTGCAGCGTGTACGGATTCTCCGGGTTCGTGTGAGTTTCGAACGGCGCCAGCGCGAGTTCGGTGGCCTCGATGAGCGCGGCCTCCGACACCTTGGGCCGCTCCGGCAGCGCCTGCACATAGTCGGCTGCACCGAGTCCGGCGCGCCGGCCGAACACCAGCAGATCCGAAAGTGAGTTGCCACCAAGGCGATTCGAGCCGTGCATGCCGCCCGAGCACTCGCCTGCTGCGAACAGCCCGAGGGTGGCGGCGCCTCCGGTGTCCGGATCCACCTCGATACCACCCATCACGTAGTGACAGGTCGGGCCGACTTCCATCTCGTCCTTGGTGATGTCGACTTCGGCCAGTTCCATGAACTGGTGGTACATCGAGGGCAGACGGCGCTTGATCTCCTCGGTGGGCATGCGCGAGGCGATGTCGAGGTAGACACCGCCGTGCGGCGAACCGCGGCCCGCCTTGACCTCGGAGTTGATGGCGCGGGCCACCTCGTCGCGGGGGAGCAGGTCAGGGGTGCGGCGTGCCGAGTCGTTGTCCTTGAGCCACTGGTCGGCTTCTTCCTCGGTCTCGGCGTACTGGCCCTTGAACACCGAGGGGATGTAGTCGAACATGAACCGCTTGCCCTCGGAGTTCTTCAGCACCCCACCGTCACCGCGGACACCTTCGGTGACCAGGATGCCCTTCACCGACAGCGGCCAGACCATGCCGGTCGGGTGGAACTGGATGAACTCCATGTTGATCAGACCGGACCCGGCGCGCAGTGCCAGGGCGTGGCCGTCACCGGTGTACTCCCAGGAGTTCGACGACACCTTGAACGACTTGCCGATACCGCCGGTGGCCAGCACGATCGCGGGAGCCTCGAACAGCACGAAGTTGCCGGTCTCGCGGTAGTACCCGAAGGCGCCCGCGATCCGGTCACCGTCCTTGATCAGCTCGGTGATCGAGCACTCGTGGAAGACCTTGATCCGGGCCTCGTAGTCGCCGAGCTCGGCCTTGTCCTCCTGCTGCAGCGAGACGATCTTCTGCTGCAGGGTGCGGATGATCTCCAGGCCGGTGCGGTCGCCGACGTGCGCCAGCCGCGGGTAGGTGTGTCCACCGAAGTTGCGCTGGCTGATCCGGCCGTCCTTGGTCCGGTCGAACAACGCGCCATAGCTCTCCAGTTCCCACACCCGGTCCGGTGCTTCCTGCGCGTGCAGTTCGGCCATCCGCCAGTTGTTGAGGAACTTGCCGCCGCGCATGGTGTCACCGAAGTGCACCTGCCAGGAGTCCTTGGTGTTGACGTTGCGCATGGCCGCGGCGCAACCACCCTCGGCCATCACGGTGTGCGCCTTGCCGAACAACGATTTCGTCACCACGGCCACCCGCAGGCCACGTTCGCGGGCCTCGATCACCGCGCGTAGTCCGGCTCCGCCGGCACCGATCACGACGACGTCGTAAGTGTGCCGTTCCAACTCGCCCATGAAAATCCCCACTCGCCTTCTTGCGTGTACGTACTTGTCGGCCAAAGAAAGTCGGCTGGCCGAGTCAGCCAATGAACCTGAGATCGGAGATGGTGCCGCTGGCCACCAACATGATGTAGAAGTCGGTGAGAACCAAGGTGCCCAGCGTGATCCAGGCAAACTGCATATGGCGGGTGTTGAGTTTGCTCACCTGTGTCCAGATCCAATAGCGCACAGGGTGTTTGGAGAAGTGCTTGAGCCGGCCGCCGGTGACGTGGCGGCACGAGTGGCAGGACACCGTGTAGATCCACAGCAGGATGACGTTGCCGACCAGAATGATGTTGCCGAGGCCGAATCCGAAACCGGACGGTGAGTGGAACGCGACGATCGCGTCGTAGGTGTTGAGCAGTGAGATCAGTACCGCGACGTAGAAGAAGTACCGGTGGACGTTCTGCAGGATCAGCGGAAGTCGGGTCTCCCCGGTGTATTTCGCGTGGGGTTCGGCGACTGCGCAGGCGGTCGGTGACTGCCACACCGACCGGTAGTACGCCTTGCGGTAGTAGTAACACGTCAGCCGGAAGGCCAACAGGAACGGCAGTGAGATGAACGCCATCGGGATGAACCAGGGCAGGTCGCCGACCCATTGCCCGAGATGGCTGGAGCCGGGCGCGCACGCCGTGCTGATGCACGGTGAATAGAAGGGCGTCAGATAGTGATAGTCGGCCACCCAGTACGCGCTGCCCCAGAACGCCCGGACCGTCGCATAGATGACGAAGGCCGCGAGCCCCAGGTTGGTCAATAGTGGTGCCTGCCACCACCGGTCGGTCCGTAGGGTGCGTTGCGGGATCTGTGCTCGGGTGGGCGCGAAGACCCCGGTCGCGCGACGGTCAGCGGTGGGTGCGCTCACGGTTCCCTTTCTTCAGTTCAGTTGTTGCGGGCGGCAAACGCCCCGTGAGCTCAGCGGTATCCGCCGAGACCCTCGTCGGCGACGTCCTGCCAGAACTCGCTTCCGTATTGGGTGTCGGGGATGCCGATCTTCTCGCGGGCCGGTTGTTGGCGGGTCACGCCGTGACGCATCTCCAACTCTTCGGCGTCGATGTCCAACCGCTCGATGTCATTGAGGATCCGTTCGGCATCGTTGACCACGCGGCGCATGGCCGGGGAATCCCCGTATTTCGATGCCAGCGCGGTGACGCAGCGACGCATATCGCCGATCAGATTGTGAAGTTCGGCGAACTCGGTGGTGGTGGACAAGTGACCTCCTCGGGCTGAAGGTGTCAGGGCTCACAGTACGACACCCAATGCTAGCCACATCACGATCCGGACGTGATGCACATCACGTCCGAAAGGGCGTGCTGCCCGTCGTCCAAGTGACGGTCGAACCGGGGCCGTACTGTTGGGCCCGACGGCTTCGCGGCCGGTCAGGACATGTTCGAGCACCTGGAGGAACCGATGAGTGAGACCACGTTGCAAGACCGGGCCGCGGCGCTGCTGGCGCTGCATCAGCCAGGCAACCCCGTTGTGCTGCCCACAGTCTGGGACGCCTGGTCGGCCCGGCTGGCGGTCGGCGAGGGGTTCGCCGCGCTGACCGTGGGAAGTCACCCGCTGGCCGATTCGATCGGCAAGGCCGACGGCGAGGTGATGTCCTTCGACGATCTGCTGACCCGGGTGCGTCAGATCACCGCCGCGGTCGACGTCCCGGTCTCGGTGGACATCGAATCCGGTTACGGGGAAGCCCCGGAGCGGCTGATCGAGGGTCTGCTCGAGGTGGGGGCCGTCGGGTTCAACCTCGAGGACACCGTGCATAAGGAGGGCAAGCGGTTGCGCAGCCCGGCCGAGCACGCCGAGTTGGTGGGCCGGCTCCGTGCGGCCGCCGACGCCGCCGGCGTGCACGTGGTGATCAATGCGCGTACCGACCTGTTCCTGCGCAAGGACGGCGACGAGAGCGATCGTGTCGATCGGGCGATCGCCCGCCTGACCGAGTCCGCGGCGGCGGGTGCCGATTCGCTGTTCCCGGCCGGCTTGGCCGACCCGGATGGACTGGGGCGCTTCGTGTCTGCGGTGCCGCTGCCGGTCAGCGTGACGGTTCCGCCCGATTCCGCCGACCTCGCCGCGCTGAGCGCCCTCGGCGTGGGCCGCATCACCTTCGGACCGTTCCTGCAGGCGGCGCTGAGCGCGCGGGCCAAGGAGATACTGAGGCGCTGGCGCTGACATCCGCCGCCTTGGCCGGAGAATTTCGCCGAACTGCTGCTCCTGGGCGCGCGTCGTGTGCCAATAATGGCCCACTGGTTACGTCGAGCAGGCGGGATGCAGGCGATGAGGTGGCGCGCAAGACACACGATGGCCATGGTTGGGATCGGTGTGGTGGTGCTGAGTGGGATCGGAGCGTCGCCGGCGTCGGCGACGACGATGGTGCCGCTGTCGAACCACATCCGCAACTGTGATTTCGCCGAGGGCTTGTTTCTCGACGGGATGGGGTCGGGCAGCGGCAACGGATTCGCCCACATCGGCTCGGATGGCTCGCAGGTGAGTGCGCAGGTGACCATTCAGTCGGCTCGGCCGGGCACCGACTACCGGGTCCGGCTGATCCAGATGCCCCGTTCGGCGGTGGCCACCTGCAGTGTCGGGGATCCCGGGGTGTCCGGCGGTCTGTTGCGCACCGATGCCAGCGGCACCGCGACCACCACGGTCTCCGGGCCGGCGATGGACGGTGCAACCGAGGCGTGGGTGGTCGTCGAAGGGCCGCCGGCGCCGGGGCGCATCCGCAGCGACGTCTACAGCTCGGATTTCCTGGTAAAGATCTGATTCACCGGAAAGCCCGTGGAATCCAAGGGATTCCACGGGCTTTCGATGTCGGTGCTACTTGCTTTCGATGGCGATTCGCTGGGGCTCGGCGCCGGCGTATACGCCGGCGACCCGTACCGTCAGCACTCCGGCGTCGTAAGAGGCCGTGACGGCATCGCCGGTGACGTGGCTCGGCAACTTGAACGTCCGGCGGAACGAGCCGTAGCGGACCTCGCTGACAGTGCGCTCCCCGGCGTTCTCCGCGCGCTCGTCGCGGCGTTCGCCGTGGATCACCAGCCGCCCGCGATCCACCTCCACGTTGACGTCGTTGGCCACGGCGTCGGTGCTGAGCCCGGGCAGCTCAAGACGCACGACAGCGTCGTCGCCGTCCTTGCTGACCTCGGCGGCCGGACTGAAGTCCTTGACCCAGTCGGTGCGGATGCGCGGGGCCAGGGTGTCGGTGATGACGGTGGGTCCGAAGAAGTCACGAATCCAGCCGTCGCTCTGCCAGCCGGGCCGTGCCCAGACGGCGGGAGTCCTCGTCGCAGTGCTCATGTGAGACCGTCTCCTTGTGATCGTGGACCGGCACCGCGCCGGTCTGCTACTCACATAACTTGAGTCGGCCACGCTCATGTTCCCGCGCTCTGTTCGCTGTTGGCGAATCATCGCAGCCGGATGCGGACGGCCAGGGCGGCGCATCCGATCACCACGGCGCCGCCCAGGACGGTCGACCACGTCAACCGCTCGTGCAGCAACAGCGCGGCCCAGGCGATGGTGAGCACCGGTTGGATCAACTGCACCTGGCTCACCTGGGTCATCGGCCCGATCGCGAGCCCGCGGTACCACGCGAAAAACCCCAGATACATGCTCACCGCGGCCAGGTAGCCGAACGACGCCCACTGCACCGGCGTCGCCTGCGGCGGTTGTTGGACCACGGACAGCGCCGTCAATGCCACCATCACCGGCGCCGCGACCACCAGGGCCCACGACACCGTCTGCCACGCGCCGAGTTCCCGTGCCAGCAGCCCGCCCTCGGCGTAACCGATGGCCGCCGCCAACACCGCGCCGAACAGCAGCAGGTCTGGCCAGCTCAGATGGCCGAAACCCGAGCCGTGCACCATCGCGAACGCGATGGCGGCCAGTGCCCCGGCCGCGGCCATCTGCCAGAAGGCGACCGGTGGGCGTTCGTGGCCGCGCAACACCGCGCACCCCGCGGTGGCGGCAGGCAGCAGGGCGACCACGATGGCGCCGTGGCTGGCCGGAACCACGGTGAGTGCGTACGAGGTCAACAGCGGAAACCCGGCCACCACGCCGGCGGCCACCACAACCAGCCGCAGCCATTGCCGCCTTGCCGGCAACGACTGGCGGGTGAGCGCCAGGGCGGCGGCCGCGATCGCCGCGGCGACGACCGCGCGGCCGGCGCCGATGAACAGTGGTGACAGCCCGCCGGTGGCGACCTTGGTGAACACGATGGTGAACGAGAAAGCCGTCACTCCCAGCAATCCCCACCACAAACCCGAGTGGGATAGCGCTGTCGCGTGATTCTGAGTAGCGCTACTCTGTCTCAACATGGATAACGATAGCACCGAGCGGATCGTTTCCGGTCTGCGTCGGTGGATCGCCAACGCTCCGGCGGGTGCCCGGCTGCCGTCCAACCGGGCCCTGGTGGCCGAATACGGTGCCAGCCCGGTCACCGTCGCCAAGGCCATGCGGACCCTGCGTGGCCTCGGACTCGTCGAAAGCCGTACCGGCGTGGGCACTTTCGTGCGCTCGGTGCGGACCGCCCGGCTGCCCGACTATGGCTGGCAGACCGCGGCGTTGAGGTCGCCGCAGGCGCGGATTCCGGCGTTGTCCACTCCGCTGCGCAGTGTGGCGCCCGACGTGATCGCCCTGCACTCGGGCTATCCGGCCGCCGATCTGCTCCCACGACGTCTGGTGCGCACAGCGTTGGCGCGGGTCGCCCGCACCGACGCGGCGTTGAGTCCGGCGCCGTCGCCGGGGCGGCCCGGCCTGCAGGCGTGGTTCGCCCAGGAGCTGGCCGAGACGTTCGGTGCCGACGCGAGTGTGCCGACCGCTCGCGAGGTGATCGTGCTACCGGGCAGTCAGAGCGGGCTGAGTTCGATCTTCCGGGCCCTGGTGGGGTTCGGACAGCCGATGTTGATCGAGTCGCCCAGCTATTGGGGAGCCATCTTGGCCGCGGCCCAGTGCGGGGTGCGGCTCGTGCCGGTGCCCAGTGGACCGAATGGCCCTGAACCCGAGGAGCTTTCGCGCGCCTTCGCCGAGACCGGGGCGCGGGTGTTCTATGCGCAACCCAATTTCGCCAATCCGACTGGCGCCCGATGGGGTCCCGATCTCGCCGAGCAGGTTCTCGAGGTGGTGCGCAGCCACGGCGCCTTCCTGATCGAAGACGACTGGGCCCGTGATTTCGCCATAGAGGGCACCGCGCGGCCGGTGGCGGCCTCCGACGAGGCCGGCCACGTCATCTATCTGAGGTCGCTGACCAAGAGTGTGTCGCCGTCGATTCGGGTGGGCGCACTGGTGGCCAGAGGTCCGGCGCGCGACCGCCTTCTGGCCGACCGGGGCGCGGAGTCGATGTACGTAAGTGCGGTGTTGCAAGCGGCCGCGCTCGAGGTGGTTTCGCAGCCGGCCTGGCGCACCCACCTGAAGGACCTGCGGCAGCAACTGCGAGCGCGCCGAGATCTGCTCGTCGCCGCCCTGGCCGAGCATGCGCCGTCCGCCCAGGTGGAGCGGGTGCCCCGCGGCGGGCTCCATCTGTGGCTGCGGCTGCCCGATGCGGTCAACCTGCAACACTTGGCGCGGGCCTGCGAGGCCGAGTCGGTGCTGGTGGCTCCGGGTGACGAATGGTTTCCCGCCGAGCCGTCGGGACCGTACCTGCGGCTGAACTACAGCGGTCCCGATCCGCAGCGTTTCGGCGAGGGAGCCCGGGTGCTCGGCCGGGCACTGGACGCGCAACTGGGCTAGAAAGGGCCATCGCAAGCTCACATGGGCTCAGCTCACATGTGCGTCGCCGGCATCGTGAGCACACCGTGACGGGCGCTTCACACGGCGCGACATTTCGGCAACGTCAGGTTCCTAACCTCGCCGTATGTCCTCAACACAGAACGTCGTGGTCGTCGGACACGGCATGGTGGGCCACCGCTTCGTCGAGGCGCTGCGGTCGCGTGACGCCGCAGGCACCTGGCGGGTCACCGTCCTGTCCGAGGAAGCCGACGCCGCCTATGACCGGGTCGGGCTGACCGGCTACACCGAGCACTGGGATCGGGCCCAACTGGCCCTGCCCGGCAACGACTACGCCGGTGACGACCGGGTGGACCTGCGTCTGGGATGCGCGGTCGCCGAGATCGACCGCGAGGCCAAGACCGTACGCACCGTCACCGGGGAGACCTTCGACTACGACGCGTTGGTCCTGGCCACCGGCTCGTACGCGTTCGTGCCGCCGGTGCCGGGCCACGACCTGCCGCACTGCCACGTCTACCGCACGCTCGACGACCTCGACGCGATCCGGGCCGGCGCCTTGGCCGCGCGCGATTCGAAGACGCCGGTCGGCGTAGTGATCGGTGGCGGCCTGCTGGGTTTGGAGGCCGCCAACGCGTTGCGCGCCTTCGGGTTGACCACCCATGTCCTGGAGATGTCACCGCATCTGATGGCGGCCCAGCTCGACCCGGCCGGCGGCGCCCTGCTGAACCGGATGATCCGCGGCCTGGGCATCGAGGTGCACACCGGGGTCGGCACCGAGAGCATCCACCCCACGCAGAAGAACAAGCCGCTGCGCAAATCCCAGACCGATGACTCGGTGCGGCTCTCGCTCAATGACGGCAGCACGCTGGATGCCGGCCTGGTGGTCTTCGCGGCCGGCGTGCGTCCCCGCGACGAACTGGCCCGTCAGGCGGGTCTCGACATCGCCCAACGTGGCGGTGTGATGACGGATTTGTCCTGTGTGACAAGTGATCCCGACATCTACGCCATCGGTGAGGTCGCGGCGATCGAGGGTCGGTGCTACGGCCTGGTGGCTCCCGGCTACACCACCGCCGAGGTGGTGGCCGATCGGCTGCTCGGCGGTGAAGCCGAGTTTCCCGGTGCGGACATGTCGACCAAGCTCAAACTGCTCGGGGTCGACGTCGCCAGTTTCGGTGACGCCCAAGGGCGTACGCCCAACTGCCTCGACGTCGTGGTCAACGATCCGGTCAAGCAGACCTACGCCAAGCTCGTCCTCTCCGATGACGCCAAGACGCTGCTCGGCGGCATCCTCGTCGGCGATGCGTCGGCCTACGGCGTGCTGCGGCCGATGGTGGCCAGCGAACTGCCCGGTGATCCGCTGTCGTTGATCGCACCCGCCCAGGACGGCAAGGCCTCGGGCCTGGGGGTCGGGGCACTGCCCGATATCGCGCAGATCTGTTCGTGCAACAACGTCACCAAAGGTGCTCTGAAGGAGGCCATCTGCGGGGGATGCACCGATGTACCGAGCCTGAAGAAGTGCACCCTGGCCGGTACGTCCTGCGGATCCTGTGTCCCGCTGATCAAGCAGCTGCTCGAGGCCGAGGGGGTCGAGCAGTCCAAGGCGTTGTGTGAGCACTTCAGCCAGTCGCGGGCCGAGCTGTTCGAGATCATCAGCGCCACCGAGATCCGTACCTTCTCCGGTCTGATCGAGAAGTTCGGCACCGGAAAGGGTTGCGACATCTGCAAACCCACCGTGGCATCGATCCTGGCCTCCACCAGTTCCGAGCACGTCCTCGACGGGGAACAGGCCTCGCTGCAGGATTCCAACGACCACTTTCTGGCCAACATCCAGAAGAACGGCAGCTACTCGGTGGTGCCGCGGTCACCCGGTGGTGAGATCACCCCCGAGCAGTTGATCCTGATCGGCGAGATCGCCAGGGATTTCGATCTTTACACCAAGATCACCGGCGGTCAGCGGATCGACATGTTCGGCGCCAGGGTGGAACAACTGCCGCAGATCTGGGCCCGCCTGGTCGAGGGCGGCATGGAGTCCGGTCACGCCTACGGCAAATCGCTGCGCACCGTCAAGAGTTGTGTCGGTAGCACGTGGTGCCGCTACGGCCAACAGGATTCGGTGAACATGGCCGTCGAGATCGAAAAGCGCTACCGGGGCCTGCGCGCACCGCACAAGATCAAGATGGCCGTCTCGGGATGTGCGCGCGAATGCGCAGAGGCACAGAGCAAGGACGTCGGCATCATCGCCACCGAACAGGGCTGGAACCTCTATGTCTGTGGCAACGGCGGGATGTCACCGCGGCACGCCCAGTTGCTCGCCGGGGACCTCGACGACGAGACCTTGATCCGCTACATCGACCGATTCCTCATGTTCTACATCCGCACCGCGGATCGGTTGCAGCGCACGGCCCCGTGGCTGGAAGCTCTCGATGGCGGGCTCGACCACCTGCGCGACGTGGTGTGCCACGACTCGCTGGGCCTGGCCGCCGAATTCGAGGCGGCCATGGAGCGTCACGTCTCGGGCTACGCCTGTGAGTGGAAGGGCGTGCTGGACGACCCGGAGAAGCTCTCGCGCTTCGTGTCCTTCGTCAACGCACCCGACGTCGACGATCCCACCATCACCTTCACCGAGCGGGCCGGGCGGAAGGTGCCGGCCAGCCCCGCGCACGCGGGGAGCACCAGCTTGGGTATGCCGTCGATTGTTCAGGAGGCGAAATGACATTGCTCGACGACCGCCAAGACGGGTACGCGCCGATGCTGTGGGCGTGGACCACGGCCTGCCGATATGACGTCCTGATTCCCTGCCGCGGCGTGGCGGTCCTGTTGCCCGACGGCTCGCAGGTGGCGTTGTTCCGCCTCGACGACGGATCGTTGCACGCAGTGGGCAACATCGATCCGTTCAGCGGTGCCGCGGTGCTGTCGCGCGGCATCGTGGGCGATCGTGGCGGACGGGCCACCGTGCAGTCACCGATCAAGAAGCAGGCGTTCGCACTCGACGACGGCAGCTGCCTCGACGACGACGCGGTGGCGATCCCGGTATACCGCACCCGGGTCACTCCGGGCGGGTTTGTTCAGATCGCGGCCTGATCGATCTCGTCGACGGTCCGGCTCCAGTGGGCGTCGCGTCCGGAGAGCTTGTGGCGTTGGACGTCGCCGCGGCGTTCGAGCACCGTGAGGTTGCGGTACACCGCCTCGATCACCACCGGTGCACGAAGGTGCTCATGGATGTCGTCCCGTAGCTGGGCAGTGGTCATCGGCCGTGACGCGCGTTCCAGGGCAGTGAGCAGGTGCTGACGCAGACGTTCGGCCGGGACCCGGTCAGCGGGTCGCACGGCCCTGTGCGCCGTCTCGGCGCTCAGCGTCCAGCGTTCTTGCCACCTGCACTTTTACCTGCACTTCCCTCAACAGTCCGATGGTCGGCATAACGATAGCTGAGTATTCGACCCCCATCTGACACGGTCTGCCGTCGGCAAACGCCGACCGCGAAGGCTAACTGGGTGAACCAGCTGGACAGAGGTACTTTCCTGGGAAAGTTTGCCAGTTTTGCTCGATGGGTACCCACTCGTCAGAGTGTGGGCAGCATCATCTTGGCTAACTAGATTAGTTCGCTGTGTGTGTTTACACTCCCTGGCAGGGAAGCGTCGCAAGAGGGGCTGACAAGGGATGTTCGCGCGTTCGGTGTTGAATCTGGTGGGGGCGGCAGCGATGCTGGGCGCACTCGCCGCGGCGTTCATGCCGCTGAGTTTGGATGCCGTGGATCGCACCGGTCAATCGATCCCGTGTGGTAGCGGTGCGAGCCCCAATTATGACGTCGCCGCCCAGCAGGATCGACTCAACCTGGACCAACACACGCTGGCTGGTCCGGGATTCGTGGCGAGCGATTACGTCGAGCAATGTTCGGCGTTGGTCGACGTGCGACGGTCCGCGGTCTTCTCGGTCGCCGGTGCCGGTGCCGTGCTGTTGGTGACGGTGTTCGCCGCGCCGCTCGTGTCGCGGTCGGTCCGGTCACGCCGCGGCAGGCAGGCTCAGCACGCCCGCACGGCGGAACCGGTTCGCTATCAGCCGGACCAGCCCCGGATGGGTACCGAGTGGTTCGCTGACGAGGTCAGCGCCGGATTCACGCAGCCGGTCCTGGAAAAGCCCCTCGGCCAGCAGGTAGGACGCCACAGCTATGCGGCGATCGCCGCGGCGGCGCTGCGCGGCGACAGCTTCGGCCACGCTCGGCGCCCCGGTGGCGGCGAAGGCCAGTTCTACGCGGTCGCCGGTCACCGCTGACAGCAGCGCGGCGGTGCGCCGCAGATCTGTCTGGGCACTTCGGTCTGACGTGCCTGCCGCCGCGAGGATCACCGAATCACCTGGACGCCAACCCGACTCACGGAGCCGGTCGGCAAGAACCCGCACGGTACCCGGGCACGGGCCCAGTGGTTCGGTGACGGTGACGGCCGGATGTGCACTGGCCGCCACGTGGGCGGGCACGTCGACCCGTACGTGATAGCCCGCGGCCAGGAAGGCCGGCACCACCACGGCCGGGCCGTCGGTCGGCAGCTCGGCGAGCACCTCGCTCGGGGTCGGCCCCACCACGTCGACGAACGAGACGTGCACGGGCCGGCCCAGCAGGCCGGACACCTGCCCGGCCAGATCCCCGATCATCGCGACGCCACCCGGCTTGCGGGTGCCGTGCGCCACCAGGACGAGGCTCATCGCGCCCGGGCCATCTCGGGCTCGTCCACGGCCAGTCGGTAACCCCGCTTGACGACGGTGGACACGATGTTCTTGTCGCCCAAGGCGGTTCGAAGCCGCAGCACCGCGGTCTCCACGGCGTGGGTGTCGGTGCCGGTGCCGGGCAGGGCGCTGAGCAGATCGAACCGCGAGACCACCGCACCCGGGCGGTGGGCCAGGGCCCGGATGGTCGCCATGGCGGCCGGGGACAGCGATTTCACCACACCGTCCACCACCACGCAGGTGCCCCGGATCTCCAGTGTGTGGCCGGCGACGCGCACCGTCCGCGCCTGCAGCAGGGGCAGTTCATCAGTGATGTGACGGGCCAAGGCCCCCAACCGCATCCGCTCCGGTGCCGAGGACGGTATCCCGAGCCGGACCAGGGGCCGAGCGGTGACGGGGCCGACGCACATCGCGTGGACATCGGTGCGCAGCGCAGCCACCACCCGGTCGGCCAGCCCCATCTCGGTGGCCCGCATCAACACCGAGGCGACTGCCATTGCCGAGGTGAAACTGACTGCGTCATAGCGTTTCTCGGCAATCCCGGTGACCATCTGATCGAATTCGCCGTCCCGGGGTGCGGGGTGCCAACGGTAGACCCGGATCGGCACCACCTCGGCACCGGCGGCCCGCAACTCGTCGAGAAACTCGGGAAACGGATCCCACTCGTCGGTGGCCCCGTGCAGCTGCACGGCCACGCGTTGACCCGCCACCCCCTGCTCGATCAGGTAGCGCAAGACTTCTCGGGAGGATTCGGATTCCGGTGACCATTCCTCGGGCAGGCCTGCGGCCCGCAGCGCCCCGGTGGCCTTGGGGCCGCGGGACACGATGCGCGCTGTGGCCAGGGCGTCGGCCAGGTTGCCGTCCAGCCCCCAGCCGTCGGCGGCGGCCATCCAGCCGCGGAATCCGATGCCGGTGGTGGCCACCACGATGTCGGGCGGCACCTCGATCAGCGCCGCGGTGTGCGCGCGGAGTTCGTCGTCGTCGGGCAAGGGCACCATGGTGATCGCGGCGGCACTGGTCACCGTCGCGCCGCGCCGGCGCAACAGCGCACTGAGCTCGTCGGCACGGCGGGCGGAGGTCACCGCCACCCGGAAACCGGTGAGCGGCGCCCAGTCGGGATCACTCATGTGTCCTGTGTAAGCAGGCGGTGTTTCCAAGGTGTTAACCTGCCATTGCTGAGGCGTGTCGGTCTGCGGGGACCGTGGTGACCTGCGTCGCAATCGGCCGCCGCACATACCGCAGCCAGGTGACCGCCGAGGCCAGCAGGTAGAACGTCAGGAAGATCACGAACGCCGTGGTCGCCGACCCGCTGGACAGGTAGGACTGGCGCAGGGCCAGGTTGATGCCGACACCGCCGAGTGCGCCGATGGCTCCGGCGAATCCGATCAGCGCGCCCGACATCGACAGTGACCACCGCTGCCGGTCCTCCTCGCTGAGATCGAGCGAGTGGCTGCGGGCTTCGAAGATCGACGGGATCATCTTGTACACCGAGCCGTTGCCCAGACCGCTCAGCAGGAACAGGGCGATGAATCCGATGACGTAGCCGACCATCATCAGGCCGTTGGCCGCGCCGGCGGAGTGATCGTCGACCACGCTGATCGCGACGAGCGACCCGGCGGCCAGGATCATGCCGCTGAACGTCGTCAGGGTGACCCGGCCGCCGCCGATCCGGTCGGCGAGCTTGCCGCCGTAGACGCGGGACACCGAGCCCAGCAGGGGACCGATGAAGGCGATCTGGGCGGCGTGTAGCGAGGCTTGTGCGGCGCTTTGACCGCCGGCGGCGAAGTTGATCTGCAGGACCTGGCCGAAGGCGAAGGAGAAGCCGATGAAGGAGCCGAAGGTGCCGATGTAGAGCAGGGCGATGACCCAGGTATCCCGTTCTGTCAGAATCGCTTTCATCGCCGACAGGTCGATCTTGTGTTGTTCGAGGTTGTCCATGTACAGGGCGGCGCCGATGCCGGCGATGGCCAGTGCGACGAGGTAGATGGCGCAGACCCAGTAGGGGGAGCGGTTGCCTGCGGTGGCGATGACGAGCAGTCCGACGAGTTGGATGACGGGGACGCCGATGTTGCCGCCGCCGGCGTTGAGGCCGAGTGCCCAGCCTTTGAGGCGTTGGGGGTAGAAGGCGTTGATGTTGGTCATCGAGGAGGCGAAGTTGCCGCCGCCGAAGCCGGCCAGCGCGGCGCACAGTAGATAGGGCCACAGCGGTAGGCCCGGATTGGCCAGCAGCACCATCGTTCCCACAGTGGGGATGAGCAGGACGAAGGCGGAGAAGACGGTCCAGTTGCGGCCGCCGAAGGTGGCGGTGGCCAGGGTGTAGGGGATGCGTAGGCAGCCGCCGACGAGGGTGGCGGTGGCGCCGAGCAGGAACTTGTCCCCGGCGGTGAAGCCGTAGACGGCCTCGGGCATGAACAGCACCATCACCGACCAGATGGACCAGATCGAGAACCCGACGTGTTCGGCGATCACCGACCAGATCAGATTGCGGCGAGCGATGAATTTGTTACCGGCCTCCCAGGCTTCGGTGTCCTCGGGATCCCAGTTGGTGATGCGATTCGACTTCAGCAGTGTGGGCATGGCGCAAAGCTAGAAAGCGTTTGTTGCGCCGGCGCTGCCCGCAATGACCCGGTGGTGAAATTCCGCTCACCTACGCCGGGACGGCGATGTGAGCCTGTGCCCGCTGGTGGTTACCAGACGTCGCCGTCGCGCCAGTCGCAGATGATCTCAGCGGAGGTGTCCAACTCCAGGCCGGCGGGCAGACCGACCGGCAGCACGAACACCGAATCGTCTTCGTCGGGGGTGCGGGTGACGCCGGTGGGCCGCAGCACCGAGGTCGGGCCCTGCCAGGGTAGCCAGCCGCGGGAGAGATACATGTGCCGAGCCGAGTCGCCCGAGCTCAGCGCGCCGATCTGATAGGCACCGCGCAGGACCTGCTCGACGGCGTCCATCACGGCCGTGGCCAGGCCCTGGCCGCGCCAATCCTCGCGCACCGCCACAGCTTCCACGTACCCACAGCGCAACGCGGTGTCGCGGTAGATCAGGCGCCGCTGCACCACGGCAGCATGCGCGATCAGAGCGCCGTGGTGACAGATGAAGGCATGCATGCCGCCGAGGGCGTGCTCCCAGTCGTCATCGGTGAACATGCCGTCGAAGGCCTCGATGACCATGCGGCGCGCGCCCTCGCGCGTCTCGTGATCGAGATCCGAGGTGTGGACCAGCCGCGCGGTGTGCAGGATCCCGCCGCTGATGCGCGGTGCACTGACATCCTGGAGGGGCACACCCCAAGTTCTACCAGCGCCACGCGGCGGTGTCTCTACCTAACCCTCGAACGGCCGGCGCGGGTGCGACCAGTGCAACCGCACGGTCTGCCCCGGACGGATCTGACCCAGTTTGTCGATGTCGTCGTCGGTCACCACGCCGATCACCGGGTAACCGCCGGTGACGGGGTGGTCGGGTCCGAGGATCACCGGAAAACCGTTGGGCGGGATCTGGATTGCACCGCGGGTGGCGCCCTCGCTGGGGAGCTGACGGTCGGGCCACCGGTAGTCCAGCGGCATACCGACCAGCCGCATCCCGACCCGGTCGCTGCGGGTGGTCACCTGCCAGTTGGTGCGGATCAGGACGTCGGGGTCGACGAACCAGTCGTCGCGTGGGCCGGGCACCACGTTCAGCTCGATCACGTCGTCGGAGATGGCGGCGACCGGGGCCTGATCGGTCTCGGGAAGTTCGGCGGTGTGCTCGCCGACCGGCAGCACGTCGCCCGGTCGTAGCGGCGCCGGTCCGATCGCCGACATCACGTCATAGCTGCGTGAGCCGAGAACGGGTTCGACGGCGATGCCACCGCGCACCGCGAGGTAGCTGCGCAGCCCGGAGTGCGGGGCGCCGAGCGAGATCACCTCGCCCTCACGCACGTGGTGAATGCTGTTGGTGCCGAACGGTATTCCGTTGACGGCCGGATCGGTGTCGGCGCCGGTGACGGCGACCGTCACGTCCCCGCCGCGCACGCGGGCCGAGAACCCGCCGAACATCACCTCGATGGTGGCGTGCTCACCCGGATTGGCCACCAGGCGGTTGGCCAGGGTGTGCGCCCGGCGGTCGGCGGCGCCCGAGCGGGTGACGCCGAGGTGGGCCTGGCCGGGGCGGCCGAGGTCTTCGACGAGGGCCAGTGGGCCGGTCCGCAGCACTTCCAATGTGGTCATGGTGTCCTCCTCGACGGCTAGCCGATGGCCCGGAACTGCACCCACGTGCCCGGGGTGAGCAGCGCGGGTTGGTCGCGATGAACGTCGAACAGCACCGCATCGGTGCGTCCGATCAATTGCCAGCCGCCGGGGGACTGGCGCGGGTAGATACCGCTGAACTCACCGGCCAGCGCCACCGCGCCGGCGGGCACGCTGGTGCGCGGCTCGGCGCGACGCGGCACCTGCAGTCGTTCGTCACCGCCGACGAGGTAGCCGAATCCCGGTGCGAAGCCCATGAATCCGACCTGCCACGGACTGCCGGTGTGGGCGGCGATGACCTGTGCCGGGGTCAGCCCGGTCATCGCCGCCACCTCGTGCAGGTCGTCACCGTCGTACACCACGTCGATGGTGACGTCCGCCCGTCCGCCGGCCGGGCGGACGGGAGCCGCGCCCGGTTGCAGCCGCAGCTTGCTCAGCCGTTGGCGGGTGGGCGCCTGGTAGCGCGGATCGGCCAGTTTGATCAAGATCGTGCGCGAGGCGGGCACGATATCGACCACACCGAGAAGTTGGGCCGCCGACAGCGTCGCGGTCCAGGCCAGAACATCGGCAGTGCTGTTGAACTCGAGCAGCAGAGCCTGATCGCCATAATCGCGGGCGGTGCCTGGGTCCAGGCTGGGTCCCGCCGCGTCCATCACCTCTGATGTCACACTCATGACCTGAAGCTACCCGCGGGTAGCTAAGAATGCTCCGGCTCTGTGAACCTTGCCAGAGGTGCCTTACCGAAGCCTCACACGGCGGCCTGATATGTCGGCTCTCGGCGCTTGATGACGGCGATGACGCGGTAGGTGATCGGCAGCATGATCACCTCGATTGCGGTCTTGTAGATCCAGCCCAGTGCGGCGTAGGTGACGAAGTCCCCGAAGGTGTTGATGCCGATCGCGCTGGCCGCGATGGCACAGAACACCAGGGTGTCGCCGAGCTGCCCGGCGAATGTGGAACCGACCAGGCGGGCCCACAGGTGTTTCTCCTTGGTCCGCTCTTTGATGGCGACCACCACCCAGGCGTTGATGGTCTGCCCGACGATGAACCCGGCCAGCCCCGCCACGATCAGTTGGGTGTAGGCGTGCACGACGTTCTCGAAGTGCTCCTGGTTGGTGTAGAAGTCCGCCGCAGGCAGATAGATGGTCACCCAGAAGGCCAAGGCGGCCAGCGCGTTCATCGAGAACCCGAGGAAGATGGCGCGGCGGGCGGCCTTGAACCCGTACACCTCGGACAGCACGTCGCCGATCACGTAGGTCAGCGGGAAGACGATGAAGCCGCCGTCGGTGATGATCGACCAGTTGCCGATGATCGGGCCGAAGGCCACGCCCTTGGTGGCGGTGACGTTGGAGATGATCACCAGCGCCGTGAACACGGCGACGAGCACCGGATAGTAGGCCGAGCCGACGATGGCGGTGCCGCGGTGCTCGTGTTCTCCGGTGTCGGTCACCGGGCCATTTTGTCAGGCCAGTGTCTGGTTCAGCAGGGTCGGTAGCTGGTCGGCCACCAACGGGTAGGACAGCGGCGAGGCGAACGCGATGGCCCCGGCCAGTTCTTTGGGGGTGAAGACATGCCGATTGCGGGTGCTTGCCTTGAGCCCGGCGATCACCGGATCGGCTAACAGGGCGTCGCGCTCCTGGTCGCTCTCGGTGGTCCAGATCAACACATCGGCGGCGTCGAGCACCGCGGCGATGTCGTCACGCGCAATCAGGTCGGGCGTCTCGGGGACGGTAAAGCCCATCTGGGTGAGAAATTCGGTGCGCCACCCGGTTCGGGACTGCACGCTGTCGCGGAACAGCGTGCCGCCCAACAACAGGGCTTTCTTTCCGGTGAACTGCGGGTTGTTGGTAGCGACGGCCTTGAACTTGTCGTCCACACCGGCGATCAGCCCGCTCATCGCGTCGTTCTGGAACACCGCCTGCCCGATGAGGGTGGCCTGATCACGCCACGGTTCGAAGAAGGCGTCCGGCCCGGACTGCGCGATCGTCGGCGCGATCTCGGACAGCTTGGCGTAGGTGTCGGCATCCAGGCCGGCGTTGGTGGCCACGATGAGGTCCGGTTTGAGGTTGGCGATCTTGTCGACCTGGATGCCGTCGGTCAGATCGAGCACGGCGGGTTGGGCGCCGCCGAGTCTCGGTTGCGCCCAGGGCCACACGGCGAACGGTTCGCCGCCGAACCACTCGGTGGTGGCGATCGGGACGACGCCGAGGGCCAGCAGGTCGTCCTGTTCGGTGAACCCGGCACTGACCACCCGTTGCGGCGGGCCGGGGATGGTGGTCTCGCCGAAGAGGTGACGGACGGTCGTCGAACCGTCTTTGGCGACTTCGCCCGGCTTTTGCGTGCTGCAGGCGGCGACGAGCGCCATCGTGGCGGTGACCGTGAGAAATCCTCGCCGTGACCAAGTTGTCGGCACTTAGCCAGGGTAACCGCTACCCCGTGGTGAAACCGCCGAACAAGACCGTGGCCGACCCGAGTGTCGATTGTGCTCCGCGAGAATCGAACTCGGATACCGTTGGCCGGATATCAGGCGACGCTGATCGTGACGTCGATGTTGCCGCGGGTCGCCTTCGAGTACGGGCAGACCTGGTGTGCGTCATCGGCGATCGCCTGGGCTGTCTCGCGATCGATTCCGGGGATGGTGACGTTCAGCCGCGCCCGCAGTGAGAACGCGCCGTCGGCATTGAGCAGATCTACCTCGGCGTCCACGGCAGTCTCGGCGGGCAGCTTCACGTTGTGCTTTCCTGCCGTCAGGCCCATGGCGCTCAGGAAGCATGCCGACCAGCCGGCCGCGAACAACTGCTCGGGATTGGTGCCGGAGCCGTTGCCGCCCGGCGGGGTCAGCTGAATGTCGAGGTTGCCATCGGAGCTGTAGGCCTCACCCTGTCGGCCACCGGTGGTGTGGGTTTGAGCGGTGTATATGACGTTGTCGGTCTGGGTGGTGGTCACTGCGGTCTCCCTCATCTGGGTGTCGCGTCCAAGCGGATGCGTTAGAGAGAACGCCCGAAGGTGCCGATTCAATTCACGGACAGACCGTGGCCGCCGTCTCAGGGACCACCAGCACCGGTGTGGTGGCATGCGCGACGACGGCGCCGGCCACACTGCCTTCGAAATGGCCCAACAAGCCGCTGCGCCGGTGCGGTCCGACCACGATGAGGCTCGCGTTGTGGTCACGGGCGGTCGCGACGATGCCCTTCCAGATGGGGGCGGCCTCGACGGCCACGCTGCGCGCCGAGAATCCGGCCCGAGCGGCGATCGAGGCGCCGTGGGCGGCTGTCTGCTCGGCGGCGCGACGGACCTCGGTGGCCTGATCGGCGTCGAAATGCGTTGGCTCACTTGGGGTGAACCCGACGTCGACGGGCTGCCACACGCAGACCACGAGTGCGTCGCGTCCGGCCGGTAGTTCGGCGGCGGCCTGCTCGATCGCGCACCCGGCGCGGGCCGAACCGTCATAGGCAAGCAGCACCGGACCTCCCGCCGAGGTTTCGCGGGGCGGCGGCGTCACTAAGGGGCGTGCGTGCTCGGGGACGGCCGGTGCAGGCAGATTGGGCCGGAGCCGGGCCAGCAGTGGCGGTGAATACCAGGCCGGGGATTCGCCGTCGAGGAACGTGTCGAGGTCAGGTTGCTGCGGCCGCGCCCCGCTGAGCGCGTAGACGACCACGCCGAAAACAGCGCCGCCGACCGCCAACCCGAATCCGATCCACAGTGCGTCGACGGCGCCCGCGGTGAGTCCACCGGCAGCGTTGGCGGCGAAATACGCGAAGATCGGCGCCACCATGAAGGCGGCCACCGCACGCAGCAACTCGATGATCGCGAAGACCCGCTGCAGGCTGTTGGACTGTAGTGAGAACCCGGCGACGAACAGGGCCGGGGCCACGGTGGCTCCGAGCGCGAGTCCGGTCAGCGCCGCCCCGAGCAGAGCCAGCGGCCGGTTGCCGGGCAGGGCGAGCAGGAACACCAGGATTCCGGCGGCCAGCAGTCCCATGCCGACCAGTGGCAGGTAGTGCATCGCGCGGCGGGTGATGACGAATCCGAACACGAAGGCCATCACGACGGCGCCGGCGAGCTCGGGCAGATACAGCAGCCCGACCTGCACCGGGCTGTCGGTCTGCATGAAGACCTGGGCCGTCAGCGCGGTGGCCGCGACCGACGCGGCAGCCGCAAACAGCGCGACGCCCACGCCGGCGACCGGGATGGAACTGGTGAGCATGGTGCGGATGGTCAGCAGCGGTCGGCGGGCCCGGAACTGGTAGACCATCAGCATCACGATCAGCGCCAGGCCGCCGAGCATCGGTGCCCAGGCCGCCGGGTCGGTGATGTCGTGACTGGTGAGTTGTGCGGCACCGATGAAGGCGGCAGCGCAGCCGACCGAGGCCAGGCCGATGGCCTTGAGGTCACGCGGGGCGTCGAGATCGGCCGGCGGGGCGTCCTCGAAGGTCAGGGCCGCCATGATCAGGGCCGTCACCGCGATGCCGGCGATGATCCAGAACAACGGCCGCCACGCCTGCGCCTCGGCCTGCAGGCCACCGATGAACGGACCCAGAGCGACGGCTCCGAACACGCACATGTTCATGATCACGGCGGTGTAGCGCAGCTTGTCGCGCGGGAAGCCGATGGTCAGCGACGGTGCCGCCGCGATCAGCAGCATGCTGGTGGATAGCCCCTGCAGCACGTGACCGCTGACGAACATGACCCCGTTCTGCGCCGATGCGGCCAACACCGACCCGAGGACCAGCACGACCGCATACGCCAACAGCATCCGGCGCTGAGGCAGGTGCTGGGCGAACTGGACGGCCAGCACCGTGCCCACCGCATAGGCCGCGTTGCCCAAGCCGAAGCCCAGGCTCATCGCCTGGGCCGTCATGTGCAGTTCGGAGGAGATGACCGGCACCAGCGGCTCCACCGCGGCCGAGAGCGCCAGATAGGGGATCAGCGCCAGGCTGACCATGGCGGCCGCGGCGGGGTAGCGGCCGGCGAGTGGTCCTTGACGCATCAGCGCCGCCCGTCGCTGTCCGTCGGATACGCGTCACCCGGGAAGGCGGTCTGAGGGCAGTCAGTTAACGGGTTCGGTGGGCACACGTGCCCGTGAAAGTGCCCACAATGCGGAATTCATTCCCAAATCAACGAAAGTGTGACGCGGGCTACGTCGTGAGTCGGATCTTGAGGTGGTCTCCGGACCGGGACATGGCGGCCGCGTAGCCCTCGGCCGCGTCGTCGAGCGGCAGGGTGTCGGTGAAGATGCCGGCGACGTCCATCCGGCCGGCCTGCAGCAGGGGGACGAGTTCCGGCCAGGTCTGCTGCACCGGCGCGGTGGTGAGCCGGACGGTCAGGCTGCGGATCAGACAGGCCAGCGCCGGCAGCGGGTAAGGCTGCAGATCGTGCACGCCGACGATCGAGACCGTACCGCCGGCACGCACCGCCTCGATCGAGTCGTTGAGGGAGGCGTCGGAGCCGACCGCGTCGATCACCGCATCGACACCGGCGCCTCCGGTGGCCGCACGGATCGCCTGCACCGCGGGCGGGGCGATCCCCACGGCACCCCACTTCTCCGCACGGGCCCGCCTGGTCTCCACCGGGTCTACCGCGAAAACCTGTGCGGCCCCGAGTGTCAGCGCGCTCCGCAGCGCACACATGCCGACCGCGCCCAGCCCGACGATTGCCACCGAACCGCCGACGGGGATGTCGGCGCGTCTGGCGGCCGCCCAACCGGTGGCCAGGTTGTCGGTCAGCAGCAGGGCTTGCTCGGTGGTGATGCCGTCGGGGACGGCCAAGAGTTGGAAGTCAGCGGCGGGCACGGCGAGCAGTTCGGCCTGGGCGCCGCCGAGCGCACCGGAGCCGAAGATCTGCGGCCCGTGCACGCAGCGGATCGGGTCATGGGTGGCACACCCCGTGCATTTTCCGCAACCGGCGACCGAGGACACCAGAACCCGGTCACCGGTGGTGAATCCGGTTACCTGCGAGCCGGTTTCGACGATGGTGCCGACGGCTTCGTGTCCCAGTGACACCGGCTCGACGATGGGGTAGTGGCCTTCGAGGAAGTGCAGGTCCGAACCGCAGATGGCGGTCGATTCCACTTTGACGATGACGCCGTCCGGGCCGGGCAGCACCGGGTCCGGTCGGGTCTCGACGTGGATCGTGCCGGCGTGATCGACAACCACGGCGCGCATCAGGCCTCCTCTACGGTGAAGTCGGACCAGATGGGTTCGTTGATGGCAGAGCGGTATTCGCTCAGCCGCCACGGGCTGACGGTGTGGATCTCACCGTCGGCGTTCTTGAAATAGGAGTGTGTGATCGACGGGTGTGCCCACACGGTTTGGCGGATCTGCTCTTGGGAGCGCTGGTGCCATTCCTTCGTCGGCTCGGGTAGCGGTTCCATGGACTTGGCGCGCGTGGTGATGAGATGTTCCAGGCACTGGTTGATGTAGCGCATCTGCAGTTCCGAGTTGAGGATCAGGCTGCCGCCGTGCGCCAGGTGGGTCCCGGGCCCGTAGGTCATGAAGAAGTTCGGGAAGCCCGGCACGGTGATCCCGCGGTAGGCGTACGGACGCTGCCCCCACACGTCATGCAGGTCGACCCCGTCGCGCCCGGTGATCGTCATCGGAAACAGCACCTCGGTGGCACGAAAACCCGTGGCGTACACGATGATATCGACGTCATAGCTCTGTCCATCGGCGGTGACGACGCCGGTGGGGATGATGCGTTCGATCGGGGTGCGGACCAGATCGACGTTGTCGCGTTTGAGGGTGGCGAGCCAGCTGCCGTTGTCCTGCAACGTGCGCTTTCCGGTGGCCGGGTAATCGGGCAGCACCTTGGCCAGCAGCTCGGCATCGTCACCGACCTGGGTGGTGATCCAGTCCGTGAACATGATGCGGGCGATGGCGTTGATCTCGCTGACCGCGTTGTTCTGGTCCTCGTAGGCGGGGTCGACCCGAGCTGCGTCCAATCCCTTGTCGGCTCCGGGCCACAACAGCAGGAAGCGGTACCAGCGGCCGTAGTAGGGAAGGTGTTCCATTGCCCAGCGCACCCCGTCGGCAACGGGCTCGTGATACATCGGGTTGGGAAACATCCACTGCGCGGTGCGCTGAAAAACCGTAAGGTGCGCGACCTTGCCGGCGATGGCCGGGGCGATCTGGAAGCCGCTGGCGCCCGCCCCGATCAGGGCCACCCGCTTGCCGGTGACGTCAACCTCGTGGTCCCAGGACGCCGAGTGAAAGGCCGGTCCGGCAAAGGTTTCCGCGCCGGGAAAGTCCGGGATCTGCGGACGGTTGAGCTGGCCGACGGCGGTGATGACGGCGTTGGCGTGCAGCGTCTCGGTTCCGGTCGCCGATTGCACCGTGACATCCCAGTGGTCGGTGTTCCAGGTGGCCGAAACGACTTCGGTGTTCCAGCGAATGTTCGGTTCCAGTTCGTGGCGGTCCACCACATCTTGGAAGTACTGACGTAGCTCGGGCTGCTCGGCGAAGAAGTGGTCCCAGTGGTTGCTGGGTTCGAAGCTGTAGCAATAGAAGTGGTTGGCCACATCGACACGGGCGCCGGGATAGCTGTTCTCCCACCAGGTCCCACCCGGGCCGGCATTTTTTTCCACGATCGTGAAGTCGATGCCGGCCTGCTTGAGCCGGACCCCGGCCAACACGCCGGATTCTCCGCAGCCGATCACGATGACGTGAAAATTTTCTGCGTCGTCGAGCATGTTGGGCCGGCGCGGGTCGACGCCCTCGAGGTCGAGTTCTTCGAGCATCAGCGGCACGTTGTCGTCGTCGACCGGCTCACAGGCCGCCCAGTCCAGCATCTCGCGGACCAGTTCCGTGGGTAGGGGATCCGGGACCGGACAGCCACGATCGCGGTAGTCGGCGATCACCGGCAACGCCACTTCACGGACCCGGGCCTTGTCCTCCTCGCTCATGAAGCCCTGGACCTCGTTGAGGAACAGCCCGGCCTGTTTGAACTCGCGGATGAAGCGCGGATCACCGGTGATGTGCACGAGCGAGAGCAACAGCGTGGGGATGCTGACCTGCTCCAATGCCGCCGCGATCTCGGCATCGGACGTGGTGAACGGTTGGCCGACGTGGAAGCTCCGGGTCACGCGTCGTTACGCTACGCGGGGTAGCGTTATGGGGCAAGAGGTGTCAGTTGCGGTGTCGGGTGCAAAAGTCGACGTCGTTTTGCAATTCAGGAAGCCACACGATGTCGTAAGCGGCGGTCGGACTGCAAAAACCCCTGGCTTCTGGCTTGCATCGGTGGGATGCTGGAGCAGCGCAATGAACCACCGTGCTGTGTGCGCCAGGTTGTGAGATGCCAGCCAATGTTGAGGTTGATGTTGGTTCCGCGGTCGTAGAGTTCCGGCCCGCGGCCGGGCAAGCGGTGTCTCAGGTCGCCCGACGAGTGTCTGTAGCTTCGCTGTTTGAGGCGGTGCCGTGGCGGACGTTCCGTTGGTACAAGGGGCAAAGGCACTATTCGGGCAAGTACTGGTCGGTCACGGACAACGATCACGTGATCTACGAGTCGCGCTTGGAGCTCAGTGCGGCGCGAATGGCCGACTTCGATCGCGCCGTGCAGCAGATTAAGGCCCAGCCGTTCCTGTTAACGGCCATTGTGAACGGGCGTAGTCGATCGCACGTCCCGGACTACCTGCTGAAAACGGACACAGGGCCGGTGCTCGTCGATGTGGTACGCGGCGAACGGCTTGGGGTCCCCAAGATTCAGTTGTTGTGCGACTGGACTCAACGAGTCGCGGAGTCGCTGTCTTGGCGTTACGAGGTGGTGTCTGAGCAGCCGCCTATCTTGCACGGCAATGTCAGATTTTTGGGGCTCTTGTGACGTTTCCGTGGGTGGTTTGTTGATTTGAGGTGGGCGCACGTCGTTGCGGCTCTAGGTTTCTGGCTTGTCGAAGGTCAGGAACCAGCCGAGGAGCAACGACGTGCGCAATGTGAGGTTATTTCGTGCGCTGCTGGGTGTCGACCAGCGCACCGTGATTGAGGGCGTCGAGTTCGAGGAGTCCGAGGCGGTTGACGCTGTCGACATCACGCGGGTGGTGGTGGCGGTACGGCCGCGCAGCGGTGTCTCGCGACGCTGTGGGCGCTGCGCGCGTAAGGCACCCTGGTATGACCGGGGCGAGGGCCGCCGTTGCTGGCGCGCTCTGGACTGGGGCACGGTCCAGGTTGTTTTGGAGGCCGATGCGCCGCGGGTGAATTG
>NZ_LZJD01000176.1:0-34768 GCF_001666875.1 Mycobacterium sp. E802 | reverse complement strand
CGCCGTCGATGAGGTCGGGCGCACGCTCGGGCAGAAGACCGTCAAGGCCACCACCGACGGGCATCTCAAGGCCATCAAGTGGGCCCGCGAGCAGTTCGGTACCGAGCTGCTCTGGGCTATCGAGGACTGCCGCAACATGTCCGCCCGGCTGGAACGTGACCTGCTCGGCGCCGGGCAGAACGTGGTGCGGGTGCCCACCAAACTGATGGCCGCCACCCGCAAGTCCGCCCGCACTCGCGGCAAGTCCGATCCGATCGATGCCACCGCGGTGGCCCGAGCAGCACTGCGCGAACCTGATCTGCCGATCGCCTCTCATGACCAGACCTCGCGGGAATTGAAGTTGTTGACCGATCGCCGCGATGTCCTTGTCGCCCAGCGCACCTCAGCGATCAACCGGGTGCTGTGGCATGTTCATGACCTGGATCCCGAGTGGGCCGCGGCCTTGGGTTCGCTGACCGCGCTCAAGCATCAGAAGGCGTTGATGGCCTGGTTGGCCGACCGAGTGGGCGTGGTCGCTGAAATCGCCCGTGCCGAGGTGGGCGACATCATCCGGCTCACCGGTGAGATCAACGCCTTGGCCAAGCGGTTGACCGCCAGCGCCCAGCAGCACGCTCCGACTCTTCTGCAGATCCCCGGGTGCGCGGAGCTGACCGCGGCCAAGATCCTCGGTGAGGTCGCCGGCATCGGCCGGTTCAAAAGCGAGGCCGCGTTCGGCTGCCACACCGGCGTCGCGCCCATCCCGGCCTGGTCAGGCGCCAGCGCCGGGCAGATGCGGCTAAGCCGGGCTGGTAACCGTCAACTCAACGCCGCCATCCATCGCATCGCGGTGACACAGATCCGGATGACCGGCAGCGCCGGGCAGATCTACTTCCAGAAACTGCGCGATGCCGGCAAAACCAAAGCCGCGGCCCGTCGCTGCGTCAAACGCCGCATCGCCCGCCGCGTCTACCAAGCCCTACGCCACGACGCAGGACTTCACAACGACCACCAAAACCCAGTCAAGCCGCCACAATCAGCGGCGGCTTGACATAGGAGCTATTGCTCGCGAAAAGAGGGTCAGCCGATGAAGCGAATGATCGACTCGGCGACGGCAGCGGGCTTGTCCGAGCCCTCGATCTCGACCGTGACCGTCATGGTGGCCTGCACCGCGCCGTCGAGCTGGGCGACGTCGGCGATCGCCGCCCGCGCACGCACCTTGGCCCCGACCCGCACGGGCGTGATGAACCGAACCTTGTTGTAGCCGTAGTTGATCGCCATCGCGATGTTGTCGACGCGATACAGCTGATGGGTGAAATGCGGCAGGAGTGACAGCGTCAACAGGCCGTGCGCGATGGTCCCCCCGAACGGACCGCCGGCCGCCTTCTCGGGGTCGACGTGAATCCACTGATGGTCATCGGTGGCGTCGGCGAACAGGTTCACCCGATCCTGGGTGATCTCCATCCAGTCGGTGGGGCCCAGCTCGCTACCGGCCGCCGCCACGAACTCGTCAAGACCATTGAAGACTTTCACGCTCACTCCTCTCGAACCGTGCTCAGAAGACTACGGTCTGATTCCCGAACCGGATCACGCGGTCCTCACAGTGCCACAGCACCGCCCGCGACAACACCAGCCGTTCGACATCGGCCCCCAAGCGGGCCAGGTCACCGACCGAGTGGCGGTGATCCACGCGGACCACGTCCTGCTCGATGATCGGACCTTCATCCAGATCGCCGGTGACGTAATGCGCTGTCGCCCCGACCAACTTGACCCCGCGTTCCTTGGCCCGGCGGTACGGGGCCGCGCCGATGAACGCCGGCAGGAACGAGTGGTGGATGTTGATCAGGGGGCAGCCCACGGCATCGAGGAACTCCGGGGTGAGGATCTGCATATACCGGGCCAGCACCACCAGATCGACGTTGCCGCGCAACAGTTCCAACAGCCGTTGCTCGGCTTCGGCCCGATTGTCGCGGGTCGCCGGAACGTAGAGGTAGGGCACGCCGAAGGCGCGGACTTGATCCGCCAGATCGGGATGGTTCGAGATGACCATGGCCACCGACATGTCGAGCTCCCCGCGCCGGTTGCGCCACAAGAGGTCGAGCAAGCAGTGGTCCTCACGGGAGGCCATCAACGCCACCCGTTTGGGTTTAGAAGCCTCGGTGAGGCGGTAATCGATCCCGAATGGGGAGGCCACCTGCGCGTCGAAGTCCTGTTCCAATCGCTCACGCGCCGCCGCCAGGCCCGGCAGGTGGAAGATCGTGCGCTGCATGAACGTGCCGCCGGACTCTTCGGTGGAGTGCTGATCCAACGACACGATGTTCGCCCCGGCGTCGGTGAGAAAACCGCTGATCGCCGCGACGAGGCCGGGTCGGTCCGCGCAACGCAGCAATAGCCTGCCGATGTCCTGGGCGGGGAGGGCGCTTGTTTTCGGGTACTCCTGTGTCATCCCCACCAGAATCTCATCTGCGCCGGCCGGCGGTTGAGCAACTCGGCGTTATCGCCGAAGCCGCCCCAAGCCGAGCGCACCCGACGGCGAACCGTGGCGGGTGGGGGCTGGCTGGGCACTGACACAGCAAAACGCGCCCCCGCCGACACCGCCAAGGCAATTCGACGTCGGCGCAAATAACGATTTTTTGCCACAACTCGGCCCGATACGGCGATATACGGCCTAAATAGGGTTTCCTGAATTTGCCAAATTTGCATGTACCCGTGAGTAATTCCATGACCGGCACATCGAATTCAACATAGGACTGGACAAGTTTTACGCGCTCGCTGGAATTTCAAGGCTATGCGGCGCGATACTCATCACACGTATTCGCACAACCGTGCTGCGCACCAATCAGCCGCTCCAGTTGGAAGGTGCGGTTGACCGACGAAATGGATCCCAGATGACTGCTCCCCAACTCGATGCCGCCGGCCGCACCTCCGTCGCACTGGACGAAAGTCCAAGCTGGTGGGACCCCGACAGCGAGTGCACCATTGTGGTGGCACGTCCGGGCGTGGAGCGCGAACTGTGGAACGAATATGTTCGCGGCGCCCAGGCGAACTACCGCAAACATGGGGTGGAACAAGCACTGGACGCCAAAGCCCTAGAGACAGGCGACGATACGGCGCTGTTTTGCGTCGGGATCAACACCTCCGGACGGGTGGTCGGTGGCCTTCGCGCCAAAGGCCCTTACCGAAACATCGACGAAAGCCACGCCGTCGTCGAATGGGCCGGCCAGCCCGGCTTGGATTCCGTGCGCAAAATGATCGGCGACCGTCTGCCTTTCGGAGTGGTCGAGATGAAGACCGCCTGGGTGTGCGACGACCCCGAACAGAGCCGCGCACTCACCGATACGCTGGCGCGTATGCCGCTGCATTCCATGACCCTGCTCAACATTCAGTTCGCAATGGCCACAGCTGCTGCCTACGTGCTGAAACGCTGGCTCTCATCGGGCGGTGTACTGGCGGCCAAAATCCCGGCGACTCCTTATCCGGACGAGCGCTATCAGACCAAGATGATGTGGTGGGATCGTCGCACATTCGCCAATCACGCCGATGCCGGACAGCTGGCGCGATACTTCACCGAAGCGCAGCGAATCGCCCCGCGCACCGGAGCTGTCGGCTTCGACGCCCTCACGTCCAGCGCGGCGGGGCGATGACCCACGGGAACCACAACGAGACTTCCGAGCTGACCGCCCTCGAAGATTCCGATCAGTACCACGCGCTCTTCGTCGACGACGAGGACACCCTGGAGCGGCTGCGTCGGGATTCGCGGATCAACGTGGTCGACAGCTGTCACGGGCAGCGAGCTGCGCTGCGCGGGCTCGTGCCGGCGGTCGAGGCCGAGGTCTCAGACGAGCCGACCCGATGGGTTTACTACCCGTGGCGCCGCTGCGTGGTCCACATTCTGGGGCCTGCGGCGTTCAAACGGTTACGCCTGGACCGCAATCGGAATCTCATCAGCGCCGAAGAGCAGCACCGCCTGTCGAACCTGCGAATCGGTGTCGTCGGGCTCAGCGTCGGACACGCCATCGCCTACAACCTCGCCACGGAAGGTCTGTGCGGCGAGATTCGCCTGACCGACTTCGACGAACTCGAGCTGGCGAACCTCAACCGGGTGCCCGGCACCGTCTTCGATCTCGGCGTGAACAAGGCCGTGGTCGCGGCACGCAGGATCGCCGAGATCGATCCGTACATCGAGGTGCGGATCGACCGCAACGGCGCGGTACCGGAGTCGATCGGTGACTTCCTGCACGGCCTGGACATCGTCGTCGAGGAGTGTGACTCCCTTGATGCGAAAGTGCTTGTCCGAGAACAGGCGCGAGCTCGACGACTGCCCGTGGTGATGACGACGGGCGACCGCGGGTTGCTCGACGTCGAACGGTTCGACCTGGAACCCGCACGTCCGATCCTGCACGGTCTGCTCGGTGACATCGCCGCCGCTGATCTGGCCGGGCTCGACAGCAAGGACAAGGTGCCGCACGTCCTGCGGATTCTCGACGCGTCGGAGCTGTCTCCCCGGATGGCAGCATCGCTGGTCGAGGTCGGCAAGACACTGACCACCTGGCCCCAGCTCGCCGCGGAGGTCGTCCTCGGCGCCACCGTCGTGGCCAATGCCGTGCGCCGCATCGGACTGGGTGAGCCGATGCCGTCCGGCCGGGTCCGCGTCGATGTTGCCGATGCGCTGGATCAGATCGGCGATCCCCTGGTCACGCTGTCGGCTTCGACACCGGAACCTGCGCCCGCGCCCCACGAGCCCGAACCGGTCACCGTCGCAGACGTTCTCGCTCACGCGGCCGGGCGGGCCCCCTCGGGCGGCAATGTCCAACCGTGGCACATCGAGGCCGGAGACAACCGGATCAGCCTCCGACTCGACACCAACTGCACGACGACAATGGACGTCGGCTATCGCGGCAGTGCCGTGGCGCTGGGCGCGGCGGCCTTCAATGCTCGGGTGGCCGCGGCAGCCCACGGCCTGACCGGGCAGGTGCAGTGGTCACGCGGCGACGAGGGGACCCCGTTGTACGGGATCGCCGAATTCGCCCCGGGGGCCGCCCCGGAACTGGCCGAGTTGTACCAACCGATGCTGGCCCGCGAAACCAACCGGTTGCGCGGCACGGCGGCGCCGATTCCCGCCGATGTCCTCGAAGATCTGCGTACCGCCGCACGCGGTGAGGGCGCCGAGCTGACGATCCTGACCGACCGCGCCGAGATGGAAACGGCCGCACGGCTACTCGCCGAAACCGACCGGCTCCGCTATCTGACCCCGACCCTGCACCGGGAAATGATCTCGGAACTGCGCTGGCCTGGCGACCCGGAACCCGATACCGGCATCGAGGTCATCACGCTGGGGTTGGACCCGACCGACGTGGTGGTGCTGGACATCCTGCGCCGGTCCGACGTGATGGCGAAGTTGTCGGACTGGAATGCCGGCGCGGCCCTCGGCGACGACACCTATGAGCGGGTCACCTCCAGCTCGGCTTTGGCGGTGGTCTCCGTTCGCGGCCGCCGGCTGACCGACTATGCCCTGGCCGGGTCGGCGGTGGAGGCGGTGTGGGTCCAGGCCCAGAAACACGCGCTCGGAGTCCAGCCGGTGTCGCCGGTGTTTCTCTACGCCCACGACGATGGGGACCGTCAGGAACTCTCGGAACACCATGCCGACGCGCTGCGCGAACTCCAGTACGCTTTTCGCAGGTTGACGTGCACCGAACGCGACGAGTCGCAGGCGTTGGTACTGAGATTGTCCTACGCGCCGCGGCCCACCGTCCGCAGCCGACGTCGGGTCCGGACGGGTTCGACGCCGCTGCACGGCTGAGCCGGATGTTGTGGTAGATGCGGAGGAATTTGTTGCCAGGCAACCTCGAGCTGCTCGTCACGTCTGTCGCCACGCAGCTCATGGCGGTCGACGCGGCAACCTCGGTCGCGGTGAGCGAACAGGTGCTGGCCGAGCTCATCTCGTTCTTCGACGTGGACGTCAGTTTTCTGCGCCACAACGATCACGAGGCGCACGCCACCCGACTTGTCGCGGAGTGGCCACCGCGGCAAGTGGACACCCCGACCGATCCGATCGCGGTCGTCCACTTCGCCGACGCCGATCCGGTGTTTGCGATGGCCGAGCACCTCAAGGAGCCGGCGGTGTTCCGCCCGGAACCGGCCACCGACGACTACCAGCGCACGATCGAGGCCGGACGCCATGTCGCGTCCACCTCGATGGCCTGTGTGCCGTTGCTGTCCGGCGACATCACCACGGGTGTACTGGGTTTCGTCAAGTTCGGTGACCGCGAGTGGCTGCCGGCAGAACTCAACGCCCTCAAGGCCATCGCCTCGTTGTTCGCCCAGGTGCAGGCTCGCATCGAGGCCGAAGACCGGTTGCGTTACCTGGCTGATCATGATCATCTGACCGGGTTGCACAACCGGCGGGCACTGATGGCTCATCTGGAGGCCCGACTGGCGCCCGGGCAGCCGGGGCCGGTGTCGGTGATGTTCTTCGACCTCGATCGGTTGAAGGCGATCAACGACTATCTGGGCCACACCGCCGGCGACGCGTTCATCAGCATCCTGGCAGAGCGGTTGCAGCGCGGTGACGACCAGCCCAAGCTGATCGCGCGACTCGGGGGTGACGAGTTCGTCGTCGTCCCGGCGGCGCCGATGACGGCCGAGGCGGCCACGGCAATGGCCTATCGGCTCCAGTCGGTGCTGCGCGAGCGGGTGACGATCGATGGCGAGATGCTCACCCGAACGGTCAGCATCGGTCTGGCCGAAGGGATTCCGGGCCGGGACTCCACCTCCGATCTGATCAACCGTGCCGATCACGCGGTCTTGACCGCCAAGAACTCCGGCGGCAACCGGGTCGCAGTGTTCTCCGATGCGATGGCAATGGACATCGACTTCCGCAACGACATCGAGCTGCATCTGCAGAGCGTGATCGAAAGCGGCGCTTTGGTATTGCATTATCTGCCGGAGATCGACATGCGGACCGGCGAGGTGCTCGCCGCCGAGGCCCTGGTTCGCTGGCAGCACCCGACCCGCGGTCTGCTGTCCCCCGAATCGTTCATCGCAGTGGCCGAATCCATAAACCTGGCAGGCGAATTGGGTCGCTGGGTGCTGCGGACCGCATGTGCCGAGTTTGCCCGCTGGCGGTCCAACGGCGTCGGCCGCAATGTGGTGTTGCGGATCAACGTCTCGCCGGTCCAGCTGGTGACCGACGGATTTGTGGAGTCGGTGGCCGGCATCATGAAGGAGTTCCGTCTACCACGCGGTTCCGTGTGTCTGGAGATCACCGAGAGCATCGTGGTGCAGGACATCGAGACCACCCGCTCGACGCTGACCGGTCTGCACAAGGTCGGCGTGCAGGTGGCCATCGACGACTTCGGCACCGGCTACAGCGCGCTGTCACTGTTGAAGTCGCTGCCGGTCGACACGCTCAAGATCGACCGCAGCTTCGTCGCCGGGCTCGGGTCCGATCCCGGCGATCTGCCGATCGTCCGTGCGGTGATCGCGTTGGCCGGGGCCTTCGGCCTGCAACTGGTGGCCGAGGGAGTCGAGACCGAACGGGCTGCGCTCACACTGTTACGGCACGGCTGTTATCGAGCCCAGGGGTTCCTGCTGTCCAAGCCGATCCTCGGTCACGAGATGGCCGAGCTACTCGCCAAAGGGCGGGTGCCCGTGCACTTCTCGTCGGCGCCGCGCATGTGAACGCCCGGCGTCACGGCCGGAGTCCCGAACCCCGCCTGAGCCGCAGTAGGTGGATTGTCCGCCATCTCGTTCGAACTGCAGCAGTTCCACCCGGCCGAACCGGCTCGCGTTGTGGCCGACCAGGGCCACCTGAAGGGGTTGATCCGCTTCGACGGATTGTGTGGTCGCATCCGAACTGCTGCCAGGGGGTTCGGTGGATACGGCGATGCCGTGCCGGGCCCGCAGGGCCAGTGGACCGTCGGGCGTATCGAGCACCGCGCCGACAATCTCGCCCTCCTCGAAGACGATGCGCTGCAAGGTGCTGTCCGGCGAAATCTCGACCTGCCGGTCGTGTGCCTGAGCCGACAGCCAGTCGCCGAGCGCCGACGCCGGATCCCTACCGCCGTCGACCTCGAGCGCGCCGAGGACCTTGACCTGGATTTCGTCACCGGCACGGGTCTTCATCGACGTCGTACCCCGGTCGGTCAACCGGGTGTAGAGCACGCCGTACGGCGAGGTCAGGCAGTGCTTCGCCCAATCCTGCAGCCGCGCTCCGTAGAAGGGTGCGATCCGGCCGCGTCCGGATACCGGCGTCCACTCGCTCACCGGGCGGACCGTCAGGGTCGTGTCGTAGCCGGCGTCCGGGATCAGTCTCAGATCGGCTGACAGCTCATCGAAATACTCGCGGGTCTCGGGGTCCTCGACCCCGACGCCCAACCAGGGCCGATCCCCTGCGACTCGGGGGTGACTCAGGATCGGCGACCGGGCGAGGTATACATCGGCGTCGGAATCCGCCGCCGCGATCGCCACGGCCAATGCCCCGAAGCCCGATCCACAGCAAACAACATCGACTTCGTCATCCCACATGGATCGACGACACTCCGATGTTGCTGAACGACGGAACTACAGACCCGCCAACGTCGCGTGAGTGCACAAAAGTTGGGGTTGCCACGGCCCGCACCGGGATTCGAGGGGGATTGCCGGTGCAGGCCATGGCAACGTTTCCGGGATAGCTCATGGCTACGCCTGACCGAGGCACGGCCGGGCCGGCGACGGCACCCGCGGCGATGGCGAGTGCCACTGCCGGGCGGGCATTCCGCGACCAACCAAGAGTTATCACGCTAAGCACGATACATACCTTTAGAATGTTACGCACGTAGCGTGACGACTTTGAGTCTGTCGGAGGCCGTGGAGAAACCCGACACGGTCGACGGCCCGCATCAGGAAGGCCCGGGAGGTGACTGAGCAGCTCGACCGGCGAGCAGACCTGACCCGCCTTCAGATCCTGCAGGCGGCAGCGCGACAGTTCGCCCACACGCCGTACAGCCTGGTCAGCCTCGACGACATCCTGGCCGACGCGGCCGTCACCAAAGGTGCGCTGTATTTCCACTTCCGTTCCAAACGCGCTCTGGCGGTCTCGATCGTCGAGCATCGAACGGAACTGGCCCACAAAACGCTCGCCGAAGCCCTGGCGCGCAACCTGTCCGGGCTGGAGACCATCATCGACCTGTCGTGCCTGGTGGCCGCCGAGGACATCAGTGATCCGATGGCCCGGGCCTGCCTGAACCTCGTCGAGTCCATCGGCCGCACCGACGGTCTCGGACCGAGGGTGCTCGACCAATGGGTTCAGGGCTTCGCCGGAATTGCCAAACGGGCCATCAGTGAGGGCGATTTCACCGCCGATACGGACCCGGAGGCAGCCGCACGTCTGTTGGTGTCGCTCTATCTGGGCGTACGCCAGATCAGCGACCTGGATGATCCGCGACGGTTCCTCACCGACCTGGAACACAGCTGGCGGTTGGCGCTGCCGGGGTTCGTCGAGCCCGAGCGGCTCGGCTACATCAATCAGTTCATCCGACGGCGGACGGCGGTGGGCATCAAGAAGGTGACACCGCTTCGCCCGGACCAGTCGGGCCGCGCGGCAGACACGACCGCCCAGTGCCCCTGACGGACGGATACCAGAAATTCGAAAAGCCACCGTGCCACGTCAGGCCCGCTCGGAGCTGACCCGGCAGAAGATCATCACCGCCGCTGTCGAGCTGTTCAGGGAACAGGGGTATCCCGCAACGGGACTCGGCGACATCATCGCGCGGGCCGAGATGACCAAAGGTGCGCTCTACTACCACTTCGACTCGAAGGAATCCCTGGCCGAGGCCATCATCGTCGACGGCGGCGCCGCGATGCTCGCCACGTTCCGCACGATCACCGAATCGTCGTCGCCGGCGTTGGAGAACACCATTCACGGACTGTTCGTGGTGGCCGACTTTGCCCGCTCCGACAAGCTCGCCCGCATCGGCATGGATCTGCTGCGGACGTTCAGTGGCATCAACGACGCCGCCACCCGGGTGTACGAGAGTTGGCTCGAGGAACTGACCGCCCAGCTGGTCCAGGCCGCCGACGAGGGTGATCTGCGCGAGGACCTGGACGTGACGGGCGCGGCCGGGGTGATCCTGGGCTCGATGCTCGGCGCCGAGACGTTGTCGCGTGCCACCGCGACGGGCACCGACCTACGCGAGCGGGTGGCGCACACGTGGGACATGCTGCTGCCTGCCATCGTCAGCACGGAGTCCATGGGCTATTTCCGGGAGTTCCTGGCCCGTGAATCGCTGCGCCGGTCACAAGCCGCAGGCTGACGTCCTAGAGTTCCTCGGCCCACAGTCGATCGGTGAGGTCTTGGAACGTCGCCAACGCCACGGGATCGTCACCGCGCAGCAGGGCTGACTTGCTCATCCGCGCGCGGACGATCGACCCGTCATGGTGCACGAGATCGACGAGCAGGCCGGCATTGGCCCGCACCACCGAGACCGCCGACTCATCGGCGGGCAGCGCGTGAAACACATCGGCGAACGGCATGCTCGTGACCGCCTCGGTGTCGCGCCCCACCATCTCGGCGAAGGCCGTATTGGCGAACAGGATGGTGCCGTCCTCGGCGATGGCCAACACCGGCACCGGGAACCGCTCCAACACGACCAGGGCGGGCAAGTTCTCCAGCAGTGCCATCGGAGATCGAGGCTCCGGACCGCTCTGGCGACGCTCCACGGCTCGATTATCGCCTGTGCTCACTCTCGGGTACCACTGCCGCGGCACTGCGGGGGCCGGTGTTGCCTTCTCGCCCACACACGGAATGCAGGGTGGCGTACGCCACTTGACTAACTAGGTTTACTCTGTGGAGCGACACCAGTAGACAGGGGCAGGCATGGACTTGAAGTGGTCGACCAGCGACCAGGAATTCCGTGACGAAGTGCGCGACTTTCTCGAAAAGAATTTGACGCCCGAGATCCGGCGGGCCGGTCAGCTGATGACCAGCGTGTATGCCGATCACGACGCGAGCATGGCCTGGCAGAAAATTCTCCACGAGCGCGGCTGGGCAGCCCCGGCCTGGCCCGTCGAGTACGGCGGCTGTGACTGGAGCCTGACCCAGCACTACATCTTCAGCCGCGAATCCACGCTGGCCGGCGCCCCGTCGCTGTCGCCCATGGGCATCCGCATGGTGGCCCACGCGATCATCAGATTCGGCACGCAGGCGCAGAAGGACTACTTCCTCCCGGGGATTTTGACCGGCGAGGTGTTCTTCTGCCAGGGCTACTCCGAGCCAGAGGCCGGGTCGGACCTGGCCGCGCTGTCGATGGCGGCGGTGTCCGATGGGGACGACCTGGTGTGTACCGGAAGCAAGATCTGGACCACCCATGCCCAGGAAGCCAACTGGATGTTCGCGTTGGTGCGCACCACCCGCGGCGCCAAAAAGCAGCAGGGCATCACGTTCGTGCTGATCGACATGACCTCCCCCGGCATCGAAATCCGCCCGCTGGTCATGACTTCCGGCGAAGAGGTCCAGAATCAGGTCTTCTTCGACGAGGTGCGGGTGCCGAAGTCCAACGTGATCGGCACGATCGACGACGGCTGGACGGTGGCCAAGTACCTGCTCGAGTTCGAGCGCGGTGGCGGCGCCAATGCCCCGGCCTTGCAGGTACTGGGCGACGAAATTGCTGCTGTCGCCGCCGACATGCCCGGCCCCGCCGGTGGACGGCTCATCGACGATCCGGGGTTCAGCCGCCGACTGGCCGACGCCCGCATCCGTACCGATGTGCTGGAGGTCCTGGAGTATCAGGTGTTGGCGGCACTCGACGAGGGCGGTCATCCCGGAACCGCGTCCTCGATGCTCAAGGTGCTGAGCACCGAGTTGAGCCAGACGCTGACCGAACTGTCCATGGAGGCAGCCGGACCGCTCGCCCGCGCCTACCAGCCGCACGCCACGTGCCCGGGTGGCCCGGTGGCCGAATACGTGCCACCAGCCGACGGTTATCACAGCGGTGAACCGTGGCAGGCGGTCGCCCCCTTGCGTTACTTCAACGACCGGGCCGGCTCGATCTACGCCGGTAGCAACGAAATTCAGCGAAACATCCTCGCCAAGGCAGAACTGGGGCTCTGATGGACTTCAACCTGACCAACGAACAGCAACTGCTGCGCGACGGGCTGACCAAGTTCCTGGCCAGCCGCTACGACCTGGCGACCAGCCGCGCCGCAGCTAAGACCGGCCCGGGCTGGCAGCCCGAGATCTGGCGCGGGTTCGCCGAAGAACTGGGCATCCTGGGCGCCACCCTGCCCGAGGAGGCCGGCGGCATCGGTGGCGGTGCGGTCGAAACCATGGTGATCGCCGAAGCATTGGGCCACGCCCTGGTGATCGAACCGTTCGTGGACACCGTGGTGGTGGCCGGTGGGCTGCTGCGCCGGTCCGGTGATGCGACCGCTGCCTCCCTGCTGCAGGACATCGTCGCGGGTTCGGTCATCGTCGCACTGGCGGCCACCGAGCCGACCTCCGGGGACAACTGGCGCGACGTGTCCACCACCGCGCGACGCGACGGTGACCAGTGGGTGCTCAACGGTTCGAAGGTGATGGCCGTAAGCGCACCGTTGGCCACGCACGTGCTGGTGACCGCGCGTACCTCGGGGGAACGTGCCGATACCTCCGGGATCTCTCTTATCCTGGTCGACATCGCCTCGCTGTCAACGGGATTCACCGCGCACCCGTACCGTACGGTGGACGACCGCCGAGCCTCGGACCTGACATTCGCCGATGTCCGGGTTCCTGCCTCGGCGCTCCTGGGGGCCGAGGGACAGGCCTGGCCGTCACTGGACCTGGCCCGGGACGAGGGGGCGGCGGCGGTGTGTGCCGAAGCTGTTGGCGGTATGCGCAAGGTACTGGCCGACACGGTCGAGTACTGCAAGCAACGCCAGCAGTTCGGCCTGCCCATCGGCAGCTTTCAGGTTTTGCAGCACCGCATGGTCGATATGCACATGGAGGTCGAACAGGCCGCTGCCGCCGTCTATCTCGCCGTGCTGAACCTCGACGCCGAACCGCCACAACGGGCCAAGGCGGTATCGGCGGCCAAGGCCACCATCGGACGGGCCGCGCGGTTTGTCGGGCAGAACGCGGTGCAGCTGCACGGCGGCATGGGCATGACCGAGGAACTTGCGATCGGTCACTACTTCAAGCGCCTGACTGCGGTTCAGTACGAGTTCGGATCAACCGACTACCACACTGGCCGGTACGCAGAACTAACCCGGGCGTAGGGGGAGTTCACCGAGATTGAAGCCAGGGACACAATCGGCGCTGTCTCTGTCCCAGGCTTCAATCTCGGTGTTCCGGTGATCCTTTGGTTCTGCTGTGGGTTCCGGCGCCCAGACCGAAGCCGAGGTCAGCCGCGGCCCGCGCTGAGCATCTCCTCGACGGACACGAATTTCACCCGTGGCCGTGCGGCCTGAACACCACGATCGCGTTCGGCCGCATCGATGGCACGCCATCCGGGCCAGCCGACCGGTTCGGCTCCCCGCGCCGCCAACAGCGCATCGAGCGATTCGCGGCTCTCGACCTCGCGGGTCAGCAGGCCCGCATCGAAATCCGCCCACAGCTGCGCCACGGTCTCTTCGGCGCACAGCCGGTTCGTCCCGATCACCCCACGGGGCCCTCGCTTGATCCAGCCGGTCACGTAGGTACCGGGCACCGGTGCACCGTCGACGACGCGGCCCGCCTCATTGGGCACCGTCCCGGAGTCCTCGTCGTAGGGCAGCCCGGACACCGGCAGGCCCCGGTAGCCGATCGACCGCAGGATCAGTGACGTCTCGATCACCTCGGTGCCGCGTGCGGTGGTGACCTCCAGCCCTTCGGCGCGATCGGCACCCAGAATGGCTGCCGGGACGACGCCGAATCGGAACACCACCCGCCGGTTACCCGGCGTCGGTGTGCGCTGGGCATACTCGCGGGCGATCGCGAGCTTGAACGAGGTCTCGACGTCGTCATGCTCGTCATCGGCCGGAAGGTCCGCGGGGTCGACGATCACGTCGACACCGTCGAGGTGCCCCAGGGCCAGGAACTCCCCTGCCGAGAAGGCCGCATGGCTGATATCACGGCGGGCCAGGACAACGACTTCCCGGATTGCGCTGTCGGCCAAGGCATCCAGTGTGTGTTGGGCGATGTCGGTGGCAGCGAGCGCGGCCCGGTCCATTAACAGCACCCGGGCGACGTCGAGAGCGACGTTGCCGTTGCCGACGATGACCGCACGCTCGCCCGACAGGTCGAACTGGTGCCCGGCGTGGTCCGGGTGCCCGTTGTACCAACCGACGAACTCTGCCGCGGCGTGATGGCCCATGAGATCCTCACCGGCGATTCCCAGTGGCCGACTGGTCGCCGCCCCCACCGCGTAGATGACCGCGTGATGATGGGCCAGCAGCTCGCCGTGGCTGATGGTACGGCCGATCTCGACGTTGAAATGGCTGGCGAAGCGAGGGTTGGTGAATGCCCGCTCGAAGATGTCGACCACCGATTTTGTGTGTTGATGGTCAGGTGCCACCCCGGCGCGGATCAGGCCGAAGGGCGTGGGCAGTCGCTCGAACAGATTGATCTCCACGCCGTCGACGTCGATCAATTCGGCTGCGGCGTAGCAGGCGGCCGGGCCGGATCCGACGATGGCCACCCGCAGCGATCCCGGCGCGACCCGTGCGCGGGAGGCCGGCGTCGACACGGTCACCGGCTCAAGTGGATGGCGCTCGAAATAGGCGGCATTGAGGTCCTTGAACCGCTGCAGCTCGACAGGCAGGTCCTCTTCGTAATGGATCGCGCCGACCGGGCACTCCTCGAAGCACGCTCCACAGTCGATGCACGATTCCGGATCGATGTAGAGCATCTCGGCGGAGGCGGAATCCAGCCCTCCTTCGGCCGGCCGAATGCAATCCACCGGACACACCGGAACACAGCTGGCGTCCTTGCAGCAGTTCTGCGTGATCACGTAAGCCATCGGACCTCCCCTTCCAGATCTCGACCAGATCCTACTGGACACCTGTCCGATTTATCGAGTCGAAACCCGCGCCCGCGCTCCCAACGGAAATCGAACCACACGGAGATCAGCACTGGAAATGGGTCGTTACATGCTGTTTCATTGCGCGATTGCCAATCGAGCACCTGGCCTATATCTTGGACACATGTCCAGGCCAGCGGCGGCTACGGTCACTCGCCTACACGACGCACACGATCAGCGCGTCCGCGCGCACCGTCGTGTCTTCGGAGCGGCCACGCAACTTCTCGACGCGCACAACGTCGTCTCGGTACCGGCGCTGGCCGCACGCGCGAAGATGGCACCGGCCGCGCTCTACGCACATTTCCCATCCATCGAGGTGGTCTTCGCCGAGCTGTACCTGGACCGGGTGATTCAGCTGCCGCTGGACATCGATCCCACAGCCAGACCCACCAGCCGCGTCACCGAGCAACTCACCGCGCTCACGCTGTTGATGGCCGATGAGCCGCGATTGGCCCGAGCCTGTACCCAGGCGTTGATCAGCACCGACGATGACCTGGTCGAGGACGTCCGCTCCCGGATCGCCGCCGAGGTCAACCGCCGGATCTCCACGGCCCTGGGCGGTGGAGCCTGGCCGGAAGTGCTCGCCACCCTGGAGGCGGTGTTCTGGGGCGCGCTGCTACAGGCACAAACCGGAGCGATGAGTTACCGACAGATGGCCCGCCAGCTCGAGACCATGGTGTCGCTGATCGTCCCCGGAGACTGAATCCGCCAATCAGCCTGCCGCTCAATCCCTTCCAGGGTCAGCCACCCATACTTGCTCGAAATCCAGTACCGAGGCAGCGATTTCGAAGTCGGCGTCGTAGTGCACTACCGTCAACCGGTGACGACTTGCGATCACCGACGTCAACAGGTCGGAAATGCCCACCGCCCGATGCCGGCCAGATTGCGCTAACCGGAACTGCGCGTCGAAGGCCGACTGCCAGTGTTCATCGTCGGTCGGAAGATACTCGTACGCATCGCGACGGTCCGCGCGCAACTGCGCATACTCGTCCGCCGACCGGGCACTGAAGAGCGCCTCGGCGTCGAGTACCCCACACGTGGCCACCAGTCCTGCTTCGATCAACGGGCGCAGTCGTTCCGCGACCGCCGGCTGTGCCATCCGGGCGGCTGCGCTGGTGTCAATGAGAAACCGGGCCGTCAGCGCCATACCTCGTCCCTGTCGCGCTTCTCCGCCAGCGACGTCAATCCGCCCGAGGCCAGCCAATCCGCCTGTCGCACGCGGGCCGATCGCGTTGACGCGAACCGCAATGCCGATCGGACCGTGTCTGCAATCCCGGTGGTTTCGAGTTCACGCTGCGCAGCGGCCAGCAATTCGTCATCGATGTCGATCAGACGCTTGGTCATAGAGACCTCCGGTATATATATCAGGCACCCTGACTATATACTTCAGATACCTGACTGCAGGTTGACTCGAACCTACCCATGTCGCAATCCTTGTTCGAAGGGATGATCGCGACAACGGTCTCGCTACCTACCGACAACCAGCCCAGCTCATGGGCGAGTTGTCCCCAACGCGGAATTCATCCACAGCCCCTTACGCCATTGCGGCCAGCCAGCCCCGGTACTCGGTGACGTCACGGCCTTGCATGGGAGCGATGTGGTCGCAACCGAAACCGGTGATCCAGCGGCCGTCGTCGAGCTCCACCTTCCCCAGCATCATCGGCGTCGGCAGCTCGGCCAGGAACTCCCCCAGCGCCGCCGGGGACAACAGCCACCGTTCTCCGACGATCGGCGCCCCGCCCTCGCCGACTCGGATCAGGCCGGGCTTGGGTGGAACCGTGTCGAGCGCATACAGCCGGTAGTGGGGTGCCGTCGTGATCGGTCCGGCCCAGCGAGCGCCCCGCCCGGTGAGCTGATGCTCCAGCGGCTGTCCGCGTAGATGTGCACCGAACACGGCGAGCTCGGTAAGCGGCGCACCACCGGACTCGGGCCAGGTCTCGGTTGACGGAACGTCGAGGAACCGGGCGGCCAGAACGGCAATAACGCCATCGTGGAATCCCGGTGCCAGCAAAGTTATTCCGAACTGTGCCCCATCGGTTACCGTCCCGGCCGGAACCGCGATCGCGCACATGTCGAAGAGGTTGCAGAAGTTGGTGTACCGGCCCATCCGGGAGTTCACCACAACCGGGTCTGCCGCGACTTCGTCGATGCGCGGATGCTCGGGAGCCGTCGGGACCATGAGTGCGTGACAGCCCTCAAGCTGCGCCAAGGCTGTGCGACGCAATTCCTCGACCCGCCGCCGGTCACGCAGCAGGTCCGTGGCCGAATATGCGCCAGCCGCACTGATGATCGCGGCTACGGTCGGATCCAACCCGGCCTGAGGACCGGCTGAGCTGACGAACTCCCCCACCGCGTCCCATCTTTCGGCAACCAACGCGCCGTTGTAGAGAAGGGCTGCCGCGGCGAAGAAGTCGTCCATCGGGATCGGTACGGTGTCGAATCCGGCAGCCTTCGCCTGCCGCACGGCCTCACCGAACGCGGCCTGCCACGCGTCGTCGAGCCCGGTCAAGGTCTCCGGGATCGCAACTCTGGGCGTCACCGGCGCGGCGAAGGGAACGTCCGCCGGCCATTGCCGTTGCGGCGCACCACCACTCATCACAGCCATCGCCGACTGAGCGGTGGCCAGGTCAGCGGCGAAGATTGTCACGCAGTCATAGCTGGCGCACGCAGGAACGACACCCTTGGCGGAGACCACGCCGAGGGTGGGCTTGATGCCGACGATTCCTTGCAGCCCGGCGGGCACCCGGCCCGACCCTGCGGTGTCGGTACCGATCGCGATATCGGCGAACCCAAGCGCCACCGCCACCGCAGACCCCGAACTCGACCCTCCCGAGATGTACTCGGGTCGTCGCGAATCCCGCACAGCACCATAGGGGCTGCGGGTACCGACCAAACCGGTGGCGAACTGGTCGAGGTTCGTCTTCCCGATGACGACAACACCGGCGGTCTTGAGAGCGGCGACCGCCGGTGCGTCGGCATCGGGAATATAGCTGAAGTTTGGGCATCCTGCAGTGGTCGGTATGCCGGCAACGTCGACGTTGTCCTTGACGGCGAGCACCAGCCCGGCCAAGGGTCCACTCGCGGCGTGGTAGTCGGCCTCGACCTCGCTCTGCGGACGCAGGTGGATGAACACCTCGTCACGTCCACTCTCGGCGATCGAGCGGTAGATGTCGGCAATCCGAGTCACGCGGACTCCTTTCGTGCGAATTCTCCTGCCGTCTCCCACCGTTGGCGCTCCTCGGCCCGTGCGGCCTCCATCGCCGCTCGAGTTACGGCAATGCTCTCGGCGTTGGCGGCTAGAAAGTGCTCATGTTCGGCCAGCGAGAACGTTCCGTCGGTGATCTCGACGTGACCGCGCCCTGCCGCCATGTCGGCGCGCAGGTCGAGCAGCTCTTCAGCGGAAACCGGATACCACTGAATCCGGTCGAAAAATCGCAACAGCCAAGGATGTTCGGGATCGAAGCCCTTAGCTACCAATGGATGCCTGTGGTTCCAGATCTGCGTGGTGCGCCCGACGAACTGGTACCCGCCCGGCCCCTCCATCCCGTAGATGCACAGGTATGCCCCGCCGATCCCGACCGCGTTCTCCGGGGTCCAGGTCCGGGCCGGGTTGTATTTGGTGGTCACGAGACGGTGCCGCGGATCCAGCGGTGTGGCGACCGGGGCACCCAGATACACGTCACCGAGCCCGAGCACCAGATACTCGGCGTCGTAAACGATTCGGTGCACATCGTCGACCGAGTCCAGGCCGTTCATCCGCCGGATGAACTCGATGTTCCACGGGCACCACGGCGCATCGGCGCGCACGCCGTGCATGTAGCGTTCGATGGCCTCGCGGGTCGACGGGTCATCCCAGCTGAGCGGCAACCGCACAGTCCGGCTGGGCACCACAAGGTCCTGCGCGGCAGGCAGCGAGGCCTCAAGCTCAGCCAGCAGCGGCACCAGTCTCGACTGCGGCAGCCTGGCCGGGTCCACCTTGACCTGCAACGAACGGATCCCGGGCGTGAGGTCGATCAGCCCATCCGGCCGATGCTGTTCCAGCGCGTGGTGCAGTGCGTGAGCCCGGGCCCGCAACGCCAGATCCAGCCGCATCTCACCGTACTCGACCAGGACGTTGTCGTCGCCGATCCGCCGATACGTGACCCGCGTGGCACCATCCGATGAGGTTGTCTCGCTGATGATTCCATCGTCCTCGTCACCACCGGCGGAGAACACCGCCGGCAGGTGCGCGCGGCGGGCGGGCCCGACGCAGGCCGGCGCGGCGGCCGCTGCGGCCTGCACCGGAACGAATCGGATGGTGGCGCCGGGAGCGAGTTGCCCTAGTTTCCACCGGTCGGCCGCGGTGACCGTGACCGGGCAGACAAAGCCGCCGAGGCTCGGACCATCGGGGCCCAGCAGGATCGGGGTGTCCCCGGTGAAGTCGAGCGAGCCCACCGAGTAAGCGTTGTCGTGGATGTTCGACGGGTGCAGTCCGGCTTCCCCGCCGTCGGGGCGCGCCCATTCCGGCTTCGGCCCGATCAACCGGACGCCGGTGCGGTCGGAGTTGAAGTGCACCTCGTAGTCGTGGTCGAACAGCGTGTCGATGTCGTTGCGCGTGAAGAACTCCGGCGCGGAGTGCGGGCCGACGGTCACCGCGATGTACCAGTGGTTGCCGATGGCCGGCTGTTCTTCGAACAGGATGCGCCGTCGAGTTTTCACTGCCGCATCCGAGATTTCCAGCTTGTCGCCCGACATCAGTACCCGGCCCTCGTGGCCGCCGAATCGGCCGAGCGTGAAAGTCGAGGCGCTGCCGAGGTATTCATCGGCTTGCAGGCCGCCGGCCATCGCGATGTAGATCCGAAGCCCCGGGCCGTCGACCATTCCGACATCGAGAACCCGCCCGGCCTCGACCAGCACCGGTACCCACTGCGGTACCCGGGCGCCGTCGACGGTGACCAGTGCGGGCGCACCGCTGACGCATACCCAGGTGTCGGTGTCGAAGCGCAGCGCCGGGCCACCCATCGAGGCCTCCAGGGCCGGCGCACCCTCCGGATTGCCCACGGCGACGTTGGCCAACCGGAACGACACGTCGTCCATGGGCCCCGACGGCGGCACCCCGATCTGCCAGTACCCGGTGCGCCCCGGCCAATCCTGGACCGTGGTGGACATGCCGGGCCGGACGATCTCGCACGTGCTCATGGACGCGTCACCATCATCCGCACGGCGGTCGGATCAAACCCGTTGCAGGGGTTGTTGATCTGCGGGCAGTTCGACACCAGCACCAAGGTGTCGATCTCGGCGCGTAGCGACACGGACTTGCCGGGGGCGGATAGGCCGTCGACGATACCGAGCGAGCCGTCGGGATCGACCGGCACGTTCATGAAGAAGTTGATGTTGCTGACGATGTCGGCCTTGGTCAGCCCCCAGCGGGCGCCTTCGCCGATGAAGTTCTCGACGCAGGCGTGCTGGTGTTTGGTGTGGTGCCCGTAGCGCAGTGTGTTCGATTCCTGCGAGCATGCCCCGCCGAGAGTGTCATGATTGCCGACCTCGTCATCGACGATGGTGAGCATCGGTTCGCCGTCACTGTCGCGTAGCACCGACCCGGTGGTCAGGAAGATGTTGCCCTGCGCGGCGATGGTGGCCGGTGCGCTGTAACGCACGGTGTGGTCGTCGGCCCCGTAGAACAGGGTGTCCACGGCCTGGTTTCCGTGCAGGTCGACGATGGTGAGTACGTCCCCGGCGCGCACGATTTTCGACCACGGGGCGCGCGGCGCAACGATTTCATCGACGATGGTGTGGGTGGCGGTGAGGGTCATCGGGCACTCCAGACGTCTTCGGAATTCAGGTAGGCACGTTGGTATTCGGGATCGCGCTCGCCGATCGTGGCATCGATCTCCGCCAGGTCACCCGGCGCCGACCAGGCCAGCACCTCGAGTGAGCCGGCGGTGAACTGCGGCGCCGGATCCAACGGATGCGCGGTATTGGCGACCGCCACGATCAGCGGCAGGTGCGTGACCAGCTCGACGGCGGTTCCGGCACCCGCTGACCCGGTGGACAGCAATGTGCCGTCGGCTTCCACCCGCACACCGTGGAAGAACGACACGCTCGGTGCCACGTCGCGACGGGTCAGCCCGTTCTTCAGGGCGGCCAGCGCAAGCAGTTCACGCCCGGCCGGGCTCGCCGACTCCACCTCACCGGCACCGTATTTGGCCGCATTGCCGGTCAGCGTGGTGGTACCGCACAGCGCATCGTGGTGACCCGAAGTGTCCGACACCAGCGTGGCCAGTACCCGGCCCTGATCGCTGAGCAGCGGGTGGCCCGTCGAAAGATACGCCTGCCACGGCACTTTCACCGTGTCAGCGACGTTGAGCCGCTCCCAAGGGGCGTCCGCTCGCCACAGCAACACGTGCGCACATGCGGTGCCATCCAGGTCGCGCAGCCGCAATCGGGTACCGCGGGCCAGTACCTTGCTCGTATAGCGGCCGCCGGGAACGGTCTCGGCCCAGGTCAAACTCTCGGCGGCAACACCGGTCGGTGGCGTGGGCCAGGCCGACGCGGGCACCACCGGCATCGAGTCGGTGAGGGTGCCCGCTTGAGCGCGGGCGTGGTCGCGGGCTCCGGCGGTCGTCGCGGTAGACATGTCAGGCTCCGATCGTGACGGGGTTGGGGTGGGTCTTGCCGCGGGGGAAACACAGCGCGCCGAGGACGATCGCCGCGGCGATACTGAGGGGACCGGCCCACTGCAGGATCGGCAATTCCCCCGTGGGGTTGAAGATCTCGGCGCGAGGCCAGCCGAGGTTGACGATCATCACCGCGCCGTAGAGCACGGCAAGCACGTTCACCGCGACACCGAACTTGCCGAGCGAGAACAGTGGCAGCCCTTCGGCGTCGACCTGGTTGCGTTGCGCGGGCCAGCCTTTGATGCGCCGGTACAGCAGCGGTGCGGTCACCAACAGGTAGGCCAGGTAGATCAGGATGATGCAGACGCTCGCGAGGGTCGCGAAGATGGCGGAGTTGCCGACGTTGACCAGCAGCACCCCGATGCACAGCAGACCGATGAGCACCGACGGCCAGATCGGTGTACCGGTGCGGCCGTTGACCCGGGCCAGGATCGACGAGGCCGGCAGCCGCCCGTCGCGCGCCATCGAGAACATCAGCCGCGAGGCCGCGGTCTGAATCGCCAAGGTGCAGATCGTGATCGCGATGCAGACATCGACCAGCAGCACCGTCCCCCACGGCGAGGACAACACGGTGTCGAGCACGTACGGGAGGCCTTCAGTGGCAAGGCGCCCGTCGGTCAGGCTGGGCGCGGCCATCAGGGCACCCAGGATCATCAACCCGCCGCCGAGCGCCGAGACCGACAGCGCCATCCGGATGGTCCGGGGCGCGACGCGCCGAGGATTGCGGGTCTCCTCGGCGAGCTCACCTGCCGAGCCGAAACCGACCATGACGTAGGCCGCCATCAGTCCGCTCATGATCCAGGCCCAGACATAGCCGGGTTGCCCTCCGGCGTGACCGGTGTCGAACACAACCTGCGGACCGCGCTGAGCATGGGTGAAGAACACCCCGATGACGGCGATGACGCCGACGATCTCGCAGATCACCCCGGCGCTGTTGACGCGTGACATCCATTTGACGCCAAGACAATTGATCGTCGTGGTGAGCACCAGCAGGACGGTGCCGAGCAGCACGGCGTTCGCTGCCCCGCTCGGTGAGGTCAACGCCGGGTCGTCACCGATGATCTGGAAACCCGACCAGATCGTGGGAAGCACCACCTGCAGCGCGATCGCCGCGGCCGACGCGGTGACGATCTGCGCCAGGATCATGAACCAGCCACCGAACCAGCCGATCACCTCGCCACCCATCCTGCGGGACCACTGATAGATGGCGCCCGAGATCGGATAGCGCGCGGCCAGTTCGGCGAAACACAGCGCCACCAGGAACTGGCCGAGGAACACTGCCGGCCAGGTCCAGAAGAAGGCCGGGCCGCCGAAACCGAAGCCGAGGCCGAACAACTGGAAGATCGTCGTCAGAATCGACACGAACGAGAAGCCCGCCGCGAACGATTCGAACTTGCCGAGCCGACGGTGCAACTGCTGGTCGTAACCGAACTCCGCCAGGTCGTCGTGGTCGCCGAATCGGCCGGCCACATCTCGCTGGCTTTCGGTAGCGCTGCTGGTCATAGGCGTTTCTCTCGGGCTCAGGGGCGGTGCCGCCAGCTCCTTAACTGTCACTCGATAGATAAGCCTCCCGGCATGTCCGAGCTGTCACCCGCGTGTTTCGTTCATGTAGCGAGCGGCAAGCATTGCGTTGCCGAAACCTCACCGCGCCGGTGTGCTGCCACAATCACCGACATGGCGGTGGCTGCGTTGGACGATGCCTGCCGGCGTATTGCGTCGGCGGACAACGAACACGACTTGCTGACCGCGGCCCTCGAAGCCCACGATGCGGTGCGCACGGTGGTCGACGCCCGCACCAGGGCAGCGTCAGTCGCGGCCACCTGGTCGGCGGTCATGCGGGCCGCCGTGACGACCGCGGCACGACTGGTCGCTCCCGACGTCGGCGACTGGTATGCCTCGGGCAGTGTGGGCCGCGGCGACGCCTTACCCGGATCGGACCTGGAGACGTTGATGGTCCGCAGCCGCGACGCGACACCGAATTCCGCCCTGGCCCAGGCGGTGGATGTCCACGACGTGTTGGCACGCTGCGGGTTCCGCGCCGACGACAACGGCGCCGTCGCCTCCCGCGCCCGGTTCAACCGCACCGCTCAGGAGTGGGCGGTCGGTATGAGTCGCTGGTCCACCGACCCATCCACGGACCGGGGTGTGGTGATGATCGGGCTGTTGACCGACGCCGTCGCGCTTGGTGACGGACCGGACCTCCGCGATCAAGCCGGTATCGCAGCGCGGGCGCAACCGGCGGCGCTGGCTGCGATGCTGCAGGACGCCACCTATGCGCGCGCCTACGTCCCGTCGCGCCTGCGGGTGCTTGCCTCCGGGGACGGTGGCGTCGACATCAAGCTCGCCGCCGTCGACCCCGTGGTCCGCATCGCCCGTTGGGCCGCGCTGAGTTGCGGATCCGACGCGCTGTTCACCGCGGATCGCCTCGGTACGGCCGCCGGCACCCGCTACCTCGATCCCGACGATGCCCGGGCGCTGGCGAAATGCCATGCGATCGGCTCAAGCATCCGTTGGCGGGTCCGGGCGGTGCGCTGGCGGGCCGATGCTGACTCCGCGGCTTTCGACGAGCGCGTCGAACTGTCAGACCTCTCACCGCAGGACCGCACTGCGCTGCGCAGCATCGGCCGCGAGCTCACCGCGGTGCGCCGCAAACTCGACTATCTGGCGTCGACGTCGGCGTTCTCGACGTGGTAACCGGCCTCACCGAGTCCGGGCAGCACGCCCTGACTCAGACCATCGCCGCCGAACGCCTCGAGGGCTGGCGACCCACACCGGAACAGATCGACGCCCTGACCGCCCTGCTCACCGGTGCCGTTACCTACGGCGAGTACCTGGGTCGCCATCTCCCCCACCTAACCCCGTCGCCGCGCCGGCGGGTGTTCGCGCGACGTCGCCCCTATTTCCTCCCGGGAACATCGTTGCTGCGCAACAACTTCGGCGTGCAAGATGAGACGCTGCTGACGCAACTGGAATTTGTCGCGACCGCCGGACGGATCCTGCAGGTGCATCTCCGTTGCCAGGATTCAGATCTGGATGTGCGGTCACTGCACCGCCACGTGTTCGGCGATGTGTACGCCTGGGCGGGCAACCCCCGCATCGTCGAACTCCGCAAACGCGACACCGCGTTCGGCTCCTGCGCACGAATTCCGCGTGCCCTGGAGGTACTTCACGCCGAGATCAGCGCACTCGCCGGTGAGGGTGTCGAGATCGACGACGGCACGCTGTCCTACCGTCTGGCCCGAATCTATGCCGACTACAACCAGATCCATCCGTTCCGCGAGGGCAACGGGCGCACCGGAACCCTGCTGCTACATCTGCTTGCCGGCCGGGCCGGACGCCGGCTGTTCCTCGAGGACATGGCGCGTTCCGAGTGGATCAGTGCATCGCGGGATTCAATGCCGTTCCGGCGGGATGGGCGCGCCGATCCACGTCCGATCATGGCGGTGCTGCGCGGACGGTTGCGCCCACAACCGGCCCCGGAGCCCGAAAGTGTCTGGACCAACCAGGGATGACGATTGCGGGATGGTGGTATTCGATGCCGTAGAGCGTGGCCTTCTTGCCTCGCGTTTGAGCTGTCAGGGGTTTTTCCTCACCATGCGTCGATCTCTACCCGCAGGTCAGCGGAGAGTCGGACACTGGAATCGACCTCCGAGGGGATTACTGGTGCGCCTGCACGCGTTGCCAGTGCAGACCGCGACCGAAAGTGAGAACCGTCGATGGGCACCCCACTGCAACTGGCCGTCGCGCTCGACGGCACCGGCTGGCATCCTGCGTCCTGGCGCGAGCCGCTGGCCCGCCCTGCCGAAACGCTCACCCCGCGGTACTGGACCGATCTGGTCAGCCAGGCCGAACGCGGACTGCTGGATTTTGTCACCATCGAGGACGGGCTCACCCTGCAGTCCGATCACCCCTTCCGCCCCGATAACCGCACCGACCGGTTGCGCGGCCGGCTCGACGCCGTGCTGATCGCGTCCCGCGTCGCACCGCGGACCCACCACATCGGCGTGGTGCCCACCGTCATCACCACCTACACCGAGCCGTTCCACGCGTCCAAGGCGATCGCCACCCTCGACTACGTCAGCACCGGCCGCGCCGGGGTGCGGGTTCAGGTGGCTTCTCGTCGGGATGCCGCAGCCCACTTCGGTCGTCGCCGTCTGCCCGAGGACCGTGCGGCGCTGAGTGCAGAGTTGTTCGACGAGGCGGGCGACTACGTGGAGGTGTTGCGCCGGTTGTGGGACAGCTGGGAGGACGACGCCGAGATCCGCGATTTGGCCACCGGGCGGTTCATCGACCGGAACAAGCTGCACTACATCGACTTTCAGGGCGCCTCGTTTTCCGTCAAAGGTCCCTCGATCACCCCGCGGCCGCCGCAGGGGCAGCCCATCGTCGCCGCGCTCGGCCACGTCGACCCCGCTTACCGGCTGATCGCCGGCAGCGCCGACGTCGGCTTTGTCACCCCGCACAGCGTCGATGAGGTCACCGCCCTGGTCGAGACGATCGGCTCATTACAGCCCGCGCGCGATCCGCAGGTGTTCGCCGACCTGGTGGTATTCCTTGACGACACGCTCGACGCGGCGCGTGCACGACGCGAACGCCTCGACGCACTGGCGGGAACCGAATACCGCAGTGATGCTGAGATTTTCATGGGAACGCCAGGGCAGCTCGCCGACCTGTTGGAAGCCTGGCATACCGCCGAAGCCGCGGGTTTCCGGTTGCGGCCGGCCTCCCTTCCGCACGACCTGCAACAGATCACCGATGTGTTGGTCCCCGACCTGCAGCGCCGCGGCCTGTTCCGCCAGTCCTATGAAGCGTCCACCCTGCGCGGTCTGCTGGGACTCCCTCGGCCCACTAACCGCTACACGACCGTCTGACAGGACACGCCCATGAGCAAGCCCGTCAAGCAGATTCATCTGGCCGCACATTTCCCCGGGGTCAACAACACCACGGTGTGGAGTGACCCGGAATCCGGCAGCCATATCGAGTTCGATTCGTTCGTCCGCTTCGCGCAGACCGCCGAGCGCGGCAAGTTCGACTTCATGTTCCTGGCCGAAGGATTGCGGCTGCGTGAACAGGGCGGCCAGATCTACGACCTCGACGTGGTGGGACGCCCGGACACCTTCACGGTGCTGGCGGCCCTCGCGGCGGTGACCGATCGGCTCGGGCTGACCGGCACGATCAACTCGACGTTCAACGAACCCTATGAGGTGGCACGGCAATTCGCTTCGCTGGACCACCTGTCCGAAGGCCGGGCCGCCTGGAACGTCGTCACCTCCTGGGATGCCTTCACCGGAGAGAACTTTCGCCGCGGCGGCTTCCTGCCCGAGAACCAACGCTACGAACGGGCCGAGAGCTTCCTGGCGGCCGCCCATACGTTGTTCGATTCCTGGCGAGGCGATGAGATCCTCGCCGACAAAGAACATGGTGTGTTCCTGTCGGATGCGGCGGCCGGCGAGTTCGCCTACCACAACGACCATTTCGACATCAGCGGCCGGTTCAACGTCCCGCGCAGCCCACAGGGCCGTCCGGTGATCTTCCAGGCCGGGGACTCCGAGCGCGGACGTGAGTTTGCCGCGGCAGCTGCGGACGCCATCTTCTCCCGGTACGGGACGTTGGAAGACGGCCAGAAGTTCTATGCCGACGTCAAGGGCCGGTTGGCCAAATACGATCGCCGCCATGACCAACTACTGATTCTGCCCGCGGCCACCTTCGTGCTCGGCGACACCGATGCCGAGGCCGCCGAGCTCGCCCACGAGGTGCGGCTGGCCCAGGTGTCGCCGGCCACTGCGATCAAGTTCCTCGAACAACTGTGGAACCGTGACCTCACCGATCACGACCCCGACGGACCGCTACCCACCGTCGACCCGCGAGTCGGCGAGAACACCATCGCCAAGGGCCGCGCCAGTGTGCGCATCCACCGCGACCCGATCGCCGTCGCCAACGAATGGCGCGCCAAGGCCGAAGCCGAGAACCTGACCACGCGCGAGCTCATCATCGAGGTCACCGGACGGCAGAACTTCGTCGGCTCGGCGGCCACCATCGCCGAATCCATCAACCATCTCGTGCAATCGGACGCCAGCGACGGGTTCATCCTGGTCCCCCACGTCACCCCGGGCGGGCTCGACCCGTTCGTGGACCGCGTCGTTCCGCTGCTGCAGGAGCGCGGGGTATTCCGTACCGACTACGAAGGAACCACGCTGCGTGAGCACCTCGGCCTGGGCGTTCCCCAGCCGGGCGAGGAACGCACCGCTGCAACAGGCTGACTATTCGGGGTCGGCAGGCTCCTCGCGGTGCTTGTACTCCCAACTGGCACCGGCCGTCAGGGTGCCGGGCTCCAACTCGGTACGGCCGGCGTCACGCACGTGCACCGTCTGCGCCAAGATCTCGTCGGGCTTGCCGCCGATCACGATGACCGGATGGTCGTAGTCGATGCCATAGAGCTTGAGCGCCGCGTGCACCGCGTGCGCGGCAGCCTTACCGCGCGACATCTTGGCGTTCGAGTTGACCCTGATCACCAGCCGGCGTTCCAGCACCTCGGCGTCCTCGGTGTTCTTGTGCACGAGCTCAGGGCTCCTCCGAAACCACCTCACGCAGAAACTCACCTCCATGGATCGCGGCCAGCAATGAGTGTTCCGACGTGCGGTTCGCGGTGAACAGCAGCTCGTCGCCCGCTTCCAGCACGTCGTCGGGTTTGGGAAACCTGACCTTGTTTCCCCGGACGACGGTCACCAACGCGGTGTCGGCGGGCAGTTCCAATCGGTCCACTCGCTGGCCGACCACCGGGTTGTCTTGGGGCAGCGTGAGTTTGGTCAGCTCGACCCGACCACCGCGCAGCGTCATCAACCGCACCAGGTGCCCGACGTCGATGGCACCCTCGATGCCGGCCACCAACGCGCCCGGCGTCGACACGGCAACATCGATACCCCAGTCCTGACCGAACAGCCACTGATTGCGGATGTCGTTGATGCGCGCCACCACGCGCGGGACCCCGAACTCCGACTTGGCCAGCAAACCGACCACGAGGTTCGACTTGTCATCACCGGTGGCCGCGATCAACACATCGGCGGTCTCGATCCCGGCCTCCTCCATGGCGGAGAGCTCGCAGGCGTCGGCCAGCAACCAGTCGGCATCGGGCACCGTCTGCGGTTCGTAGCGCCGATAGAGCTGCTCGATCAACAGCACCTTGTGACCGTTGTCGAGCAACTCGCGCGCGACGGAGCGACCCGCGTTGCCTGCCCCGGCGACCACGACTCGCATCTTGCGTCCCTCCACCACGCCATCTTCGCCTATCCGCACGCCCCACTTGCGGCCCATTGTCGGTGATTAACTAACTTCCGATGAGTCTGAACCAGCTCTACCTCACCTTGCTCACCGGCGGCGTCGTACTGCTGGCCAGCATCATCGGCACGCGGGTGGCAACCAAGATCGGATTTCCCAGTCTGCTGTTCTTCCTGGCGGTCGGCATGGTGCTGGGGGTCGACGGGATCGGACTGGACTTCAACAACGTCGAACTGGCCCGCAACGTATGCACCACGGCACTGGCGATCGTGCTGGTCGAAGGTGGCCTGACCACGCGGTTCTCCGATATCCGCGGCGTGCTGGCGCCGGCGGGCGTGGTGGCCACCGTCGGTGTGGTGGTCAGCACCGCGATCACCGCTGTCGGGGCGCACCTGCTGCTGGACATGAACTGGCAGCTCGCCCTGTTGCTCGGAGCCATCGTCTCCTCCACTGATGCGGCCGCGGTGTTCTCGGTGCTGCGGATCTTGCCATTGCCGCGGCGTTTGGCCGGGCTGCTGGAAGCCGAATCCGGCTTCAACGACGCGCCGGCGGTCATCCTCGTGTTGACGTTCAGCGTGGTGCCGTTCGTGTTCCATCCCGAGGGCGCCATCACCGACCTCGCTTACGAGCTGGTCACCGGATCTCTGCTGGGCCTGGCCGTCGGGTTCGCCGGTGCCTTCGCGCTGCGGCGCATCGCGCTACCGGCCTCCGGGCTGTATCCCATCGCCACCTTCGGGTTGGGCTTCATCGCATTCGCCGCCGCCGGCAGCGCCCACGCGAGTGGTTTCATCGCCGCCTACCTGTCCGCGGTCGTGCTGGCCAACTCGGGCCTGCCGCACAAGTCGGCCACCCGCTCGTTCGCCGAGGGGGTGGGCTGGCTGGCGCAGATCGGGTTGTTCGTGCTCCTCGGGTTGCTGGTGAACCCGCACGACCTGGCCGGGGACATCATTCCGGCGATCGTGGTCGGGCTCGTGCTGTTGCTGATCGCCCGGCCGGTATCGGTGATCCTGTCTCTGGTCGGGTTCCGTATCCCGATCCGGGAACAACTCTTTCTGTCCTGGGCCGGGCTGCGCGGTGCGGTGCCGATCGTGCTGGCCACGTTTCCGATCGTGGCGGGGGTCCCTGACAGTTACCGGCTGCTCAACGTGGTGTTCGTGCTCGTGGTGATCTTCACCTTGGTGCAGGCGCCCAGCATCCGCTTCGTGGCCAACGCGCTGGGACTGATCACCCGCGACGTCACCCGCGAGATCCAGGTCGAGGCTGCCCCGCTGGACGTGCTCGACGCCGAACTTCTCACCATGACCGTCCAACCGCATTCCCGGCTGCACAACGTGACGATCCTGGAGCTGCGGCTGCCCGACCCGGCTGTCATCACGCTGATCATCCGCAACGGGCGGACGTTCGTGCCCCTGCCGGACACCCGCATCGCCGTCGGCGACGAACTGCTCATCGTCACCACCAGCAAGATGCGCACCGCCGCCGAGGCCCGGCTGCGGGCAGTGAGCCGACGCGGCAAACTCGCCTACTGGTTCGACGAATACGGTCTCGCGGACTGAGTGCCGCGCGGCTCGGATACCCGGTGATCACACGCGTCACTTCCGTCGCGGCTGCGGAGGCATGGTGTGTTCGAAACCTGGTATCGCCGGTAGTACCAGCTCTCCAGGCCGTCGATTGCCGCGCCGGCTCCGAAACCGCGCGACGCCCATGTGGCGTCGGGCACATCCGGGCTGACCGATTTGGAACGCAACCCTCCCCCAAGGGTAGAGTTCGACACCGGCGCCGGACATCGCGGATCGCATGCTCTGGCAAGACTTTTCACGCAACGACGCGTGTATCACCCATGCCCACTTGCCTCGAGGGGTTGCCGCGTGGCGCTGAAACGGAGCTGTGTTGAAACGATCGCCTGAGGCTCTGACGCCGCGCGAACAGCAGTCGGTGCGGGCCACCCTTCGTTCACCACAGCGACTGCGCACCGAGGTGCTCGCCGGCCTGGTGGTGGCGCTGGCCTTGATCCCCGAGGCGATCTCGTTCTCGATCATCGCCGGAGTGGATCCCCGCGTCGGACTGTTCGCCGCTTTCACAATGGCAGTGACCATCGCGATCGTCGGCGGTCGACCGGCGATGATTTCGGCCGCGACCGGGGCCGTGGCGCTGGTGGTGGCGCCGCTGGTGCGCAGTCACGGTCTGGACTACCTGATCGCCACCGTCATCCTGGCCGGCGTATTGCAGTTGATCCTCGGCGGTCTGGGTGTCGCCAAGCTGATGCGGTTTGTGCCGCGCAGTGTGATGATCGGCTTCGTCAACGCCTTGGCGATCCTGATCTTCTTGTCTCAGCTGCCGCACCTGCTCGGGGTGCCGTGGTTGGTGTATCCGTTGGTGGCGGTCGCCATTGTCGTGATCGTGGCGCTGCCGAAACTGACCACCGTCATCCCCGCCCCGCTTGTCGCCATCGTGGTGCTCACCGCCGCGACGGTCGGGTTCGGCTGGACGATTCCCAACGTGGGGGACGAAGGCCAACTCCCCTCCAGCCTGCCGACCTTGCTGCTCCCTGACGTGCCGTTCACCCTGCAGACGCTCGGGACCATCGCGCCCTACGCACTGGCCATGGCAGTGGTGGGTCTGCTGGAATCTCTCATGACGGCCAAGCTGGTCGACGACATCACCGACACCCACTCCGACAAGTCCCGCGAGGCGCTGGGGCAAGGCGTGGCGAACGTCGTCACCGGATTCTTCGGGGGCATGGGCGGCTGCGCCTTGATCGGTCAGACGATGATCAACGTAAAGGTGTGCCGCGCCCGCACCCGCATCTCGACGTTTTTGGCGGGTGTGCTCCTCCTGGGTCTGGTGGTCGGACTCGGCGATCTCGTCGCCCGCATTCCCATGGCGGCACTGGTCGCGGTGATGATCATGGTCTCCGTCGGCACCTTCGACTGGCACTCGATCAACCCGAAGACGTTGCGGCGCATGCCCAAGAGTGAGACCGCGGTGATGCTCGCGACCGTGGCCGTCACCGTGGCCACGAGCAACCTGGCCTACGGCGTCGCGGTCGGCACACTCACCGCGATGGTGCTCTTCGCCCGCCGCGTCGCCCACTTCACCGACGTCGTCGACATCGCCCATCCCGACGAGAACACCCGGGTGTATGCGGTCAGGGGCGAGCTGTTCTTCGCCTCCAGCAATGACCTTGTCTACCAATTCGATTACGCCGGCGACCCGACGAACATCGTCATCGACATGAGCCAAGCCCATGTCTGGGATGCCTCCACCGTCGCCACGCTGGACGCCATCACCACCAAATATGCCGCCAAGGGTAAGACTGTCACCATTGTCGGTATGAACGACAACAGTGCACAGCGTCACGCCCGCCTCAGTGGCCAACTCACCGCGGCGCACTGAACGTCACACGAGGCATCGTTGAACGCTCAAGAACACCTGCAGATCGGCGAGGTCGCCGCGCGAACTGAGCTGTCGATCAAGACAATCCGGCACTACGACGAGGTCGGTCTGGTGGTGCCCTCGGCACGGTCCGCAGGCGGCTTCCGGCTCTACACCTGCGACGATGTCAACCGGTTGCTCGCGATCCGGCGCATGAAACCGTTGGGATTCAGCCTCGAGGAGATGCGTCACCTGCTCGACGCCCTAGACACCCTCAACGCCTCCGAGGCGGCCACCGCTGCACATGACGAGGCTTCAACCTATGTGGCCGAATGCCACACGCGCGCCGCGGAAGCCTGCGCCAAACTGTCGCGGCAATTGGCCTACGCGCAAGAACTCACCGAGCAGTTGGCCCGCTACCGCGGGTGACCGTTTGACCTGCGAGACGACGGGTATCCCGCCGGGATGCCCATGTCTGAGACTTTTGCGGTTCTCTTCGATGTCGACGGAACTCTAGTCGACTCGAACTATCTGCACGTGCACGCCTGGACGCGGGCATTCCGCGAGGAGAAGATCGACGTGGAGGCCTGGCAGATTCACCGCAGCATCGGCATGGACGGCAGCCACCTGGTGGCGCAGCTGTCCGGCGACGCCGACGACGCGGTGCAGGAGCGCCTCAAAGACCGCCACAGCAGCCTCTACAAAGAGTCCGCCGAATTGATCGTCCGTCTCCCCGGTGCCCGGGAACTACTGCACCACCTCGCCGACAACGGGATACGGGTGGTGCTGGCCAGCTCCGCACCGGAAGACGAACTGTCCATCACCCGAAAGATTCTCGACAGCGACGACGCCATCACCGCGGCAACCTCGTCGAAGGATGTCGACATGGCCAAACCCGACCCGGGCATTGTCGAAGTGGCGTTGCAGCGCGCCGGCGTATCCGCCGAACGCGCCGTCTTCGTCGGCGATGCGGTGTGGGACGGGGAAGCCGCGACCCGTGTCGGTGTGCCGTTCATCGGGCTACGGTGTGGCGGGGTGGCGGACTGCGAACTCGAAAACGCCGGTGCACAAGCCGTTTTCGATGACCCGCTGGACCTATTGCAACACTTGGACACCACTGCCATCGGCCCACACCTGCACGGGCACACCCAGCCGACAAAGTGAGCGTGACGGGCGCGTCGACTTGACCACGAAGGTCGAACGCGTGTTCTAATGTTCTCCGCCGCCCAGCCCGCTCCGTGCGGGCAATGTTCGAAAAGGAGTTCGCCGTGACGATGACTGTAGACGCTCCCGTGGCAGAAATGCCGACCACCGATTCCGACACCCCCGCCGCTGAGGTAACGGTCGAGGTGAAGCCGCGGAAGGCCCCGGCCAAGAAGGCAGCAGGCAAGAAAGCCAAGACCATTGAGCTGACCCTCACCGTCACCGGTACCGCCGACGGCGAATGGCACGCCGAGCTCAAGCAGGGATCCACCTATCTGGCCCGCGACGTCGCCGTTGCGGCCGCCGCCGTCTCCCGCGCGGCCAAAGAGCTGCACGAAGACCTCTCCACCCCCATCGACGCGGTGATCGAAGAGGCGCGCACCCAGCAGGCCGCCAAAGTCGCTGCGCTGGAAGCTGAACTCGAAGCCGCGCGAAAGGTGTTGTCCGACCTGGAGTGAGGCGCAGGTCCGGAGTGTCCGGTCAAGTCGCCTACCCGTAGGCGGGATAGCGGTTCTCCCAGATCGCGAGTTGCACTGCGCGGTGGCCGCGGACGATTGTGGTCTCGGGGCCCAGCAACATCGTGAACCCGCTGACACCGTCGTAAGGTTCCCAAGGCTCTCCCCCACGAATTAAGTCGAGCCACAGCCGCTGAACTGCATCCGACATCTGGCGTGCCTTCTCGTCGGTACCGGCAAGCGCAGGCGCGGCGTCCAGGGTGCCGAAGACCAAGGGCAGGCACGAATCGTGGCATGCCCCCAGGCCAGCCCGCGGAGAAGGCCATTGCAATTCGTAACGAAACACCGTGCTCCCGCGCTCGGCGTGCGCCCGGACGAACTGCTCGGTCGGCGCGGTGAAGTGGTAGTCGGTGACCATCGTGCTGGCGGCATCGCGAAGCGTGTGCTTGTCGACGCGCGCCCGTTGAAGCATCACCCAAGGGACCCGCCGAAGCGCCAGCACCGAATGCTCCCGCCGAGGTTCCGCGAATGCCGCGCGGACCCATGATCGGCGGTGGGCCTGGCATATTTGGCCCGCAGCTCGTATCACCGCCCGACGGCGACAATGAGCTACCAGTATTGGGCGGAGAACTTGACGACGATTTCTGATGCACGTTCTGATGTACGAAAATCGCTGTACCCAACCACAACAAGGTAGGGAAGGAGAGACTGATGAGCTTTATTCATGTCCAGTTTCTGGCTCTACTGACGTTTCCGTGGGTGTTTGACGGGCCGTCCTGGCAGTGAGGGGCGGTGGCCGCCGAGGGCGAGCATG